>CBDUKY010000288.1:0-4785 GCA_965367925.1 uncultured Pseudomonadales bacterium
AGCGGCCATGCGCGCTGAAGTCCGCTCGGGGCGGATCAGGTTCCGACGACTACTGCGGGGGTGTGCTGTCCACGGATGCCCGGCGGGCCGGCGGAAAGACGCAGCGGAAGCTGCTGCCTTTCCCCGGCATCATCAACCTCGCGGACTTTCATCTTGTACACCTCGGTTGCATCCCGGATTTCAACGTCAGGATTAGCGCGCAAATTATAAACCCAGACAGGATTTTTCGGTTGGCCGCCCATCGAGCCAACTAGTACATAATTGTCACCAACTTTTACCCGCATGAGTGGGATTTTTCGCGTCGCACCAGATTTATTGCCTGTATGGGTAACAATAATGCAGGGCATATCCGTATTCGGCAGTGTCGTGCCTTTTGTACCGCCGCTGCCCTCGTAGAGTTCAACATGCTGCTTGACCCAGTCAATTGTAGGAGGCGTGTAGTCGCTCATAGTTAATACCTGTAGGTGTGTGATGTATTTGAGCGGATTGTAGCAGCTTCCCGTGTTTGTCGAACGGTCTTGGCACAAAGGAATTATCATCCTCGCTGATAGCACATTATGCCGCCCTGAAGTGTTAAATTAGCCCCATGTCCAAGTCTTATCAATCTATCCGCCTTGGCGGTGAAAATCGAAATGCCGAGTCGCTTGGTGACTTTGTTGCCTGGCTGGTCGCCAATAATCTTCTTGACCCTGTGTTAGAGAAACGCGCCGCTAGTGAGGTCGCGCGGGTCAAAATGCAGGCGATTAGTGGCGGCGCATTTTTAACAACGGTGCTGGATGGCGAGCTTAAACCCGAGCACTTGAATGCCGATGGTCAGAAGTTTTGCGAACACTACCTGGTGCCAGGCGATTACGATCAAGAGGTCGCAAGCCTTGCCTTGACCGAGGAAAACGACTGGCGTCGTTACGATATTGTTGCACCGCGAATCACTGCTGCTTATCGCGCATTGAACACACCCGCGAAATCAATCAAGAGTAAGCTCGCCAGGGTCATTCAATTTCCAGGTAAACGATAAGCTCACCTGTCGTATGTTGATTGTCCCTGTCGCAAATCAACAACTACAAATCTGTTGGAGCAAGCATGAACTTCCCTGAAGCAAGAACCATTGAAACAAACGGCGTGGCACTAGAGGTGTTTGAAGCAGGGCAGGGTGGTATCCCGATTGTACTTGCGCACGGCTGGCCAGAATTGGCTTATAGCTGGCGCTATCAAATCCCTGCGCTAGTTGAGCAGGGCTATCACGTGATCGCGCCTAATCAGCGAGGCTATGGTAATTCTTCTAAACCAGAAGATGTTGCAGCTTACGATATACATCAATTGACGGCTGACCATGTGGGTTTGCTTGATGCATTGGACATAGACAAGGCCATTTATGTGGGTCATGACTGGGGTGCTATTGTGGTCTGGAATATGGCGCTGTTACATCCTGAACGTATGCATGGGCTTGCCAATATGTCAGTGCCATTTATGCCAAGGCAGGAGTCAGATCCTGTTGCCTTCTGGGAGCAGATGTTAGGGCCAGATTTTTACGTTGTGCACTTTAATCGTCAGCCAAATGTTGCGGCGAAACTGTTCCAGGAAAATGCCGATCGGTTTTTACGCAATATGTATCGAACTGGCCAATGGCTCGACAATAGTGATGTCAACGAACCTGATGGTCGCTCCATCATCGACTACAGCGTCATGGATGTCGCCAGGGGCGAGTTGATGATGAGTGAAGAAGATTTAGCTGTCTTTGTTGAAACCTTCAAAAAGCACGGCTTTGAATATCCTTGCTGCTGGTATCGCAACTTCACCCGCAACTGGGAAACCACCGCCGATGTTGAACAGAAGGTGAAGATGCCAGCGCTGATGATCTACGGCGAGCACGATATGGTGCCTCCACTAGATATGACTGACTATGTTGATGATCTTGAGGTGCAGACGCTGGACTGTGGGCACTGGATTCAACAGGAAAAGCCAGAAGAAACAAATAAGATCTTACTAGACTGGTTAGACCGCCGGATGAAACCTGTCGTTAGCTAGGCTAGCGGTTATCTGTTCGGGGTTCATGGCGGAGTGGATCAATCAGAGATTCGAGGCCGTTAATCTTTATTTCCAATGTCACCTGCATGAGCTGCCCGAGCTTTCCGCTCGGGAAGCCTCTGTCCACAAACCAGAGTAAATAAGCCTCGGGTAGATCAATCAAATTCGTGCCCCGGTATTTGCCAAAGGGCATGGTTTGATTGGCGATTTTTATAAGGTCTTGTTTCTCAAACATACGCATCACTTTTCTTGACGTCTACCATACTGCCTTTTTGGTTTGAGGTCTGCACGCTTACGGCTTCTAATTGCCTCTGCAGGACGATGAGCCAATGCTGCTTGAAGGCGTCTGCCGATAAATGGTTTTATTGGCGTGATTAACGGCTGCAGACAATTTGTAGCGTTGAAAATATAATCGGCAAGGTCCGGTCTGAATTTTATGCGATACGAGTTTTTTAATTGGTACGCATTTAATTGGTACAACAGCGCGAGAAAAGGCTCGCAGCGATAATTTGGCATGTTTTATCCGGGGGAGTTATAAAGGTGCGATACAACAATTTTTCAATAGCGGTGGGTTTCGCTATTTCTATTGCGGTCATGATGATACCGCAGGTTTCGTTTGGGATGAGCTATGGGCCAATCGTTGACCCGGTTCGAGCGCAATACAATTCTTACTACCAGCAAAAGCGAAAGCTGCTTTCGAAGCTAGATAAGCAAGGTAGCCTAACCGGGCCAGAGTACTTTGCGTTAGGTCTAGGCTGCCAGATAGATGACACGCCAGATAGTATTTTTCTCTCAATGTCGAAAGCCGCCAAATGCGGCCAGTTTGTACCCGACTACTTTATCTCAGCAGGGCTTAACGGCGTACCGGAAGGCTTCTATGAGGCTAGCAAGAAATTAGATGATGCGGGTTTGAAGATTGGTTATGGCCTGCTCGCTTACGCCCTTGCCCCGGAGGGTTCAGAATTCCAGTCCCTGGTAAAGGACCACCTGGCTGGTCTAAAGGGCGCCTTTTACGCGGCTGGCGGTAAGGAAGAAGATCTAACCGAGACGATAAATACGATGCACAGCAAACTCGACGAATTGCTTGCAAGTCGAGTTTACGCAGCGGTGCCGAGAGCAGATGTTTTGAGTCTGGAAACGGTGGCAAATATTGGTGTCAGCAGTGCTTTTAAAGCGTCCGGAGATGGGCCATTTGGGCTGGTGTTTGGCATGTCTCCCACCGAGGTTTCTCTGCAAGAAGTTGACTCTGATAAATATGGTAAAGACAGTTTTAACGCGCACAACACCCACTACAGTTGCAAGAATGAGATGAGTTTCATTTTTAATGGGGATTATGTTTTCAGGAATCGAAATGTAGCGCTGGATGATCCTAACCTTGTGATCCGAACAGATTGGATTGAAGCCATCGGGCAAACTGGTGGCTATGCGAGTCAATTCTCGAAGGACATGATGCGCTGGCACACTGGTGCCATGAAGTCGCATGAGCTTTCCCGCAAATATTGGTTAACGAATGATCTAGCGCTTAGTGATCGCTATGCGGATTATAAGGTAAATACCTATGTCACAGCGTCAGGTACGCGGGTATGTGCCGCATTTTATAAAGATAAGCTGGTTCGCGTAAAAGCTAACCTGTCTGCCAAGCGAGATATTATCCCCGGTTTAATCGACAAACTGCGGGCAGATTATACCGGTAGTAAATCTGCCAGGAACGAGTACAAGTCATCAGTCGGGTTGCAGCAGGTTACTACCTATCGCTGGGCGTCTGTACCAAAAGGCATCTGGCCGACAGTGCAATATAGAGACTATAAACCCAGCGCCAATGCTGACTTTTCCAAAGCCTATAGTTATGGTGCTGTTTATGTCGCGCCAAAACCGCAACACCTGCAGGCCTATGCGGAATATACCTATATGCCATTGTTTTCAGAGCTGATTGGGGGTTATGTGCAATGGGTCACAGAGACGGGTCAGCAGAACCGCAAAAAATCGGAGCAGAATAAAAATAAGGCGCTTAGCGAATTTTGATTTCGACATACGCATCACTTTTCTAGCCATGTACAATGCAGCTTTTTGGGTTTGAGGTCTGCATGCCAAAGGCGAGTGATTTAAAAAAAGGTGATGTTGTCGATTTAGACGGTGTGCCGCACATAGTTAAACAGCTAGAAGCCAGGAGTCCGTCTTCTCGCGGTGCGGCAACACTGTACAAGGTTAGATTCAATAATCTGATTACCGGCCAGAAGCGTGATGAGTCCTTAAAAGGCGATGACATGCTGAAAGAGGCAGATGCTGAACGAGTGCCATTACAGTATTCCTATATTGATGGTGACCAGTATGTATTTATGCATTCTGAAGATTACACCCAATATTTTATTGGTACCGATACCCTTGAAGGTCAAGTCGAATATTTGATTGACGGCATTGAAGATATTACCGGTCTAATTGTCGAGGGTAATCTTGTGGCTATTTCACTGCCACAATCTATTGTGATGGAAATTGTCGAAACTGCACCAGGTATTAAGGGTGCGTCTGCCAGTGCCCGGACGAAGCCAGCCACCATGGCGACAGGGCTTGTGGTTCAGGTACCTGAATATATTGATCAGGGTGAGTCAATCAAGATCAACACGACTAACGGAAAGTATATGTCGCGAGCCTGATTTCTGGCTCAAACAAGCGGGGATGTTTGCATGGATATTGGTCTTTTTGTTGTAGCAAATGAACGCGGTATGCCAATTGGTGAATTGGCTGCTGCAGCAGAAGACAGGG
>CBDUKY010000289.1:0-4765 GCA_965367925.1 uncultured Pseudomonadales bacterium
TGCAGCAATTCCAGATACGCTTATTGAAAGTGAACTTTTGGGCCATGAAAAGGGTTCCTTTACCGGTGCCGCCAGCCAGAATATTGGTCGCATCGAGTCGGCTAACAATGGCACCTTGTTCCTTGACGAGTTAGGCGATATGCCTCTCGCAGCACAGGCAAAACTACTCAGGTTTATCCAAGAACGGGTTATTGAACGGGTCGGCGGTCGAACCGAAATTCCCGTTAATGTCAGAATTGTCTGTGCGACTAACAAAAATTTAGAAGAGATGGTGAAGGAAGGTACCTTCCGAGAGGATCTTTACTATCGGATTTCAGAGATGTCAGTTGAAATTCCGCCGCTGCGTGATCGTGGTGAAGACAAGATACTGCTGGCTAAACATTTTTTGAATAAATTCACGTCTGAATATGAGTCAGGGATTGTGAATTATGATGAAACTGCACTCGCTGCCATTGATGCCTATGACTGGCCTGGCAATGTCAGGGAACTGATTAGCAAGGTGAAAAATGCAGTCGTCATGGCAGAGGGCAAATTTGTAACGGCTGTTGATTTTGGTCTTGAAGAGACTGCCAAGCTAGCCCTTAACTTGAAAGATGTTCGAGAAGGCGCTGAACGAACAGCAATCTTGAAAGCCTTGACCATTTCTAACGGAAAAATTACAGCAGCCGCGAAGCTACTCGGTGTGACTCGCCCCACCCTTTATGATCTGTTAAAACGCTACCATATTAATTCTCAGGACAGAGAGGCAGAAAGCAGTAAGCTGGTTGCAAACGACTAGAAGCAGATTACTTTGAAACTAGCTGCTTGAGAATCAACCACAGAAATGTGAAGTTAGTTTTTGCATAGCGCTTCCAGAGCCTTCCCGGTTCTTGCTTAACGCGATAAGCCCATTCCATTCCCCAACGTTGCCAGCTTTCTGGCGCTCGTTCGACCTTGCCTGAATAGACGTCGAAGGAGCCACCAACGCCATGCACTAGCGGAACATTCATGCGCTCGTCCCAGTCTCCCATAAAATTTTCTTTCCGAGGGCTCGTAATCGCAACGAAAAGCATGGTTGGTTTACTCTCGGCAATTTTATTGGCAACTACCTCTGCTTGATCGTCGCTAAAGTATCCATCTTGTCGACCAGCAAAAACTGCTGAAGGGTAGTCAGCACGAAACTTGTCTTCAACAATACTGGAAACTTCCTCTGTTGCGCCGAGACAATAGACGCTGAATTTGTGCTTGTTTGCTAGCTCAAAGAATCTGAACATAATATCGACCCCAGCAACTCGTTCTGGCAATGGGTCGCCGAGGAGTTTGCTCGCCCAGACAACGGACATGCCATCTGCGAGGACCAGGTCTGAAGATTCAACATCGTCTTTGAGCGCCTTATTGCTTTGCATGGCAACCAGCTTCGCAGCATTGACGACCCCTATTCTGATTTTTCTCTTCTCAAGCAGCATCGACTCCACAAGGTCAACAACCTGCTGTTCTGTCAGGGCGTGAATTAATGTGCCGAGAACGTTTACACGATGAATATCAGATAGTTGCGTCATGGGGCTAGTTCAATCTATGGCGAAATATAGGAAGCTTATCAAGGCGCTCTTCAATGTCCTTAATAACACGAAGATAGCGCGGGTCAGTTAGACTGCCGTAGTCCCTGACAAACTGGTCATTTGGCATCAGTTCAGGCAGGTCTAACACATCTGGCATAAAGTCGGACTCGGCCGGTGAGTTAGCGAGAAAAGCCTGCACAAATCCTGCGGCGCTGGCGTTTGCAATAGCAAGTTCCGCGACTCTGACGCCCGCCCGGTCGGCGCCGATATCAGTAAAACTAAAACCGCTACCACCTTTAGCATCATCTAGTTCCTTGAATAGGCCAACGGAATCGGCAAAACCACTACTTTGACTTGCGACCGTGAGTGCTGCAGAAGTCAGAAAGTGTTGGGCGAAATCGTGGCGACCATAAAGCGTTAGTTTCTTGCCATTAGCGTTAGTTCTTGGAATGTTGACCCCTAACAATCGCGCAATGTCGACACCGCTAAAATAAAAGGATAGCGCCAGCAAAGCTGCACGATTTTCTTCTACCGGGTCACCACCACGAGCCTCGGCCAGGAGGAAAACTGGTCCTATAAGTTCTGTCAGAGAAACCTCTCTACCAAGATTTGATCCCGATGTCACAGCCTCGATCTGACGAGAATAAGCGATCAACCGCTCCTGGGCTGCTTCGTCTACTAATAGATTTTGTCCCTTGTCTTTTAGTCGGTCCACCAGCGCCGGATTCCACTGGTACATGACAAGCATTCGATCTTCTAGTAGCTGCATACCGTTTAAAGACTCAATGACTGCTTGGTAGTCGTCAATTCGCAGTAGATTAGTGTGAGCGAACTGCTGCACTGGCTCTGCAATAAATCTGGGGATGGTTATTTGACCTAAACTTAGTGATTCAATCACCAGACTACCTGAGGATTGGGATAGAATGACCGTCGCGTTTACATATTCACCTATTGGGTTTTCCGGTAGAACCACGGTTACCTGGCCATATGCTCTGCCTGGGTGAAGCTCGATGGCTAAAGCACCGCGGCTGACCTGGTCTAGAAAGTAGTTACCAGCCAGCGAAATTTCTTCCTCATCGAACCATTGGGTGACGAGTTCACCGGGTGCTAATCGTCGAGGATCGTTTCGTCTAACAAAGGCCTTGGCCTGGTCCATTTTCTGGGCGTTATAGTTTATGTCAGATGTGACGAGCGGCTGGTTGGAGATCATAAAAAAGGGAAGGGAAAGTAACCCGAGGATGATCAGGCAGAAGAACAAAAAAAGTTTTTTCATAACAAAATTGTTAGTTGTTTCCCTTGAGGTTGCACTCTACCATTATTTATCTAGAGAAAGGATGACACATGATTACTGATGACTCGCGCCAGCTATTTCGGGAGACGCGGTCTGCGATAACCTTGATTCAAATGCTGCTGGATCAGATTGTTGTGCAGGGCTTGTTAGTGCTGCATACCTACCTGCGGACAGGTGGATTTCCAGAAGAATATTTGACCCTGGCGTTTATTGTCTTCCTGCTCATGCAAATCATTTATGAGGCGTTGGGTGTTTATCGACATGAAAGTGCCCGTGTTGATTATATGGCGAGTCTACTCCAGGCCTGGGGTGCGCTTCTGGTTGCATTAGGGGTTTTTGGTTTCATATCGAAAACCAGTGAAGAGTTCTCCCGTGAGGTAATATTAACCTGGGGGCTGTCAGGCTTTTTTGGTCAGCTGCTTGTATTTTATATCACGAGAAAAGTCATCTTCAGGGCCACAAGAGAGAGGATTCCTACCCTGGTAGTTGGTAGTGGTGAACTGGCGCGACACATTGCATCTAACATCAACCAGAATCCCTGGATTCCAGATATCGTGGTAGGTTTTGTCACGGACCATCAAGGTGATACCGGTGTCTGGCCAGAAAATGTCGAGAAGCTGGGAACTACTTCCGATCTGCTGGACATTGTTGTCGAACACAATATCCGCCGGGTCTATCTGGCGATGCCAATGCAGGACGCCCACTTTGTTAAACCGCTGGCCCTTGAACTGGTTGAAGCGAGTATCGATGTAATCTGGGCACCAGATATTTTTGGTGTTAGCTTACTTAACCATTCGATCAAGGAAATCGCCGGTGTACCGCTTATCTCCCTGTCGGAAACTCCGCTAACGGGTAGTGCTGCCTTGATGAAGGATGCCATGGATAAGGCATTTGCGTCGCTTGCACTCATTATTGCCTCGCCGGTGATGATCATTACAGCATTAGCTGTGAAGCTAACGTCTCCTGGGCCGGTCTTGTTTAAGCAAAAGCGTCATGGCTGGGATGGTCGAGTTGTTGAGATTTATAAATTCAGGAGTATGCGGGTGCATGTGGAGGATGAAGGCAAGGTAACCCAGGCAAAGCGAGATGACGATCGGATTACGCCTGTTGGCAAGTTTATCCGTCGCACTAGCATCGATGAATTACCGCAGCTTTTTAATGTGCTCGGTGGGTCTATGTCGCTAGTTGGTCCAAGGCCCCATGCAGTTGCACACAATGACTACTATAAAGATAAGATTCGTTCTTATATGCTGCGTCATAGGATTAAGCCAGGATTGACGGGACTGGCACAGGTACATGGGTTTCGAGGGGAAACGGAAACCCTGGAAAAGATGCAGGGCCGGGTTAACTACGACATGGCTTACATCAATAATTGGAGTTTATGGTTGGATATTGAAATCCTGTTCAGGACAGTGTTTGTTTTGTTTGGTAAGAACGCCTATTAAACCTGAGAGAAATTGCTCTTACCTCGTACAGAAGTTGTAAAGCTACCAGGCTGCTGACTGGCCACAATAAAGGTGATCAGATTGAAATATTACAAGTGCATTGGAACGTTGCTATTGCTGGTATCGTTGGTTACTGCCTGTACGAAAGAAAGCGATAATGATGGTGGCAACATCGATGCGCATGTCATGTCAGGCCAGGAATACCTTAGTCAGGGTCAATTTAGCGCTGCAATCATTGAAGCCCGTGCAGCGCTTCAGTCCGACGCGAAGTATGAGCCAGCCGTACTACTGTTGGCCCAGACCTACATGGATCTCGGACAGGTGGGTGCGGCCATTGCCCAACTTGAACTGCTAAATGGCCACAGCAACGAATATTTTCAACTGCTCGTTGATGCTTATATCAGGCGCGGCAAATTCGGTAGTGCCTTACATCTGATGAATCAACATGCCAATGCATTTCCAGCCAGTATTGCGGCTTCCTTTGAACGTAG
>CBDUKY010000290.1:0-4746 GCA_965367925.1 uncultured Pseudomonadales bacterium
ATACCCACGGACATGACGTTGGTGATCAGGTGCTACAGATGGTTGCAAGCCAGATTCGCAAGGTTCAGGGTGGCGGTAAGGCTTATCGTTTTGGCGGCGAAGAGTTTACAGTAGTATTCGCCAATCGTACTGCTGAAGATGCAGCCTACTTCCTGGAGCTGATACGGAAGGCAATCGCTGATTATGAAATGGTCATCAGGGAAGATGAACGGGTCGATGAAGCTGCCAAGAAACAGAAAAAGCAACGCAAACGTGGTGCTCACCGTGTCGCTGACAAAAAGGTGTCCGTCACAATTAGTATTGGCGTTGCGGAAAAAAGCCAACGTGGTGAACAACCAGAAGATATCTTGAAAAAAGCTGATGAAGCATTGTACCGTGCAAAAAACGCCGGCAGAAATGCACTAGCATTTTAATTTAACGACCCAACCCGAGAGACAATATGCAAACCTTTAACTTCCTTGTCGAGCGCAACCAACTTGGCAACTACAAAATTGAACAATCTGAAGTGCCAACACCTGCAGATGGCGAAACCCTGATTCGCGTCGATCGATTCGCGTTAACGGCGAACAATATTACCTATGGTGTTGCAGGCGACCTGATCGGTTACTGGCAGTTTTTCCCCGCAGAAGATGGTATGGGCCGAATCCCTGTCTGGGGTATTGGTACTGTTATCAAAAGCAACAGCGACGGCGTTACAGAAGGTCAGCGTTACTATGGCTACTTCCCAATGTCCGGTCATCTAATTGTTGCGCCGACGCATATTACCGAGCGAGGTTTCGTTGATAACAGTGAACATCGTCAGGCATTGCCGCCAACCTACAACCAATATGCACTCATGACCGAGGCAAATGGTTTCCCAGCAGCAGAAGATAACTATCAAATGCTCTATAAACCGCTATTCGCAACGGCATTTGTTATTGACGATTTTCTCGATGATAACGGCTTGTTTGAGGCAAATCAGGTCATCCTCTCAAGCGCCTCCAGCAAGACTTCGTTTGGTACCGCATTTTTACTCAAGCAACGAGGGGTAAAATGTGTTGGTCTCACCTCTGCGGGGAATAAGGATTTTGTCATCAGCCTTGGTCTATATGATGAAGTCGTCACCTATGATGAGGTTGAATCCCTGGATGCCAGCATAGCGACAGTATTTGTTGATATGGCAGGCAATCGCAGTGTACTGAGCAAAATTCATCACCATTTCAAAGACCAACTAAAATACAGCTGCGGCGTTGGCATCACCCACTATGACGCCCGTGACGGCGAAGACCCACAAACCTTGCCTGGTGCAACTCCGGCGATGTTCTTTGCCCCGACCCAGATGCAAAAGCGTATCAAGGAATGGGGTGGTGAGGCCTACCAGAACAAGCTTGCAGATGCCTGGAAGCAGATGATTGCCAATGTTGACCAGTGGGTAACCATTACCGAATACCCGGGTCGCGATGCCATTGGTGACGTTTATAAGACCATGCTAAACGGCGCACCACCTAATAAAGGCTATATCATTACCCTGTAATCTGAACCGCCTGTAGGTTTACCCTTGCCGGTTGGTCGAGAGAGCACCGGCAAGGTGTAAATTAGGCAATATTTGCATTACCATCGCTTGTATTAAATCGTTGGATTAGCCGAGCTTATGTCAACCGTCATCTATGCCATTGTCTTTAGCGGTGAGATCGTAGAGGGATTTCAAATCATCTCCGTCAAGGCGCATATGGCGAAGATGCTTAAAGCTGATGCAACCAAGATGCAGGCTCTGTTTTCCGGCAAGCCTGTGGTGTTAAAGCGAACCGAAGATAAAGCTGAAGCAGCTAAATACGGCAGCGCGCTGAAAAAAATCGGTGCCGATGTACGTGTAAAAATCATCAAGTCCGACAAGCCACTGGCGAAAAAAGTAGCAAAGCCGGCAGCACCAAAAATAGCCCTACCGGATACCTCGGGACTAAGCCTCGCCCCGCTTGAAGGCAATATTGTTGAACCAGCACCAGCACCTGAACCACCTGCAATTGATCTGAGTAGTCTTTCCGTCGCGGAAAATGACGGTTCACCACTGGTCGAGCCTACCCCCGTTGAACCAGTCGAAGTTGAAATCGGCGATTTGAGTGTTGCGGAAAACGACGGCTCGCCTCTTGTAGAACCTACTAATGAACCTGCGCCAGTGGTCGATGCCCCGGACTTTGGTCTCGATGAACCAGGCGCTGTGCTAGAAACAATCAAAGAAGAAGTCGAAGAAATTAATCCTGATATTAGTGGTATATCACTAGCCTTTCCTGGCTCAGACCTTCTCAATCCCGAAGAAAAAGATCCCGGCCCACCACCTGTTTCACCAGACACAAGTAAACTCTCTGTCGTTTCCGTATCCGACAGTTAGCATTTAACTCATCTATAAAGAGACAGTCTCATGCCTAAAGTTCTGATTACCGGTGCCTCTGGATTTATCGGTGCCCACACTGTGCTCGAGTTTTTAAACCATGGCTATGAAGTGAGAGGTACTGTTCGTGACCTTGCACGCACTGATGCCTTGAAGGCAATGCTCAGCAAACACACAGAACATATCGATAAGATAGATTTTGTCGCAGCGACCCTCACTGATGAAAATTGTTGGGCGGCAGCCGTTGAGGGCTGTGATGGTATTATCCATGTTGCTTCACCCGTACCCATCGAACAACCAAAAGATCCACAAGAAGTTATCGTCCCTGCCAAAGCCGGGGTCATGAATGTACTCAAGGCAGCGCAAGCGGCTGGGATTCATCGAATAGTACTGACAAGCTCTGTTGCAGCAGTAAGCCACAATGCAAAGGGTGACTCTGCACCACAAACTGCTGACGACTGGTCTGACAATGATCGCGCTGGTAACACACCCTATGGTATGAGCAAAACGATTGCCGAACAGGCCGCCTGGGACTTCGTAAAGGCGCACCCTGAAATGCAACTTTGCACCATCCAGCCAGCGATGGTGTTAGGTCCGGCACTGGAAAAAGACTATGGTTCCTCGCTCGAAACGCTATTTGTTTTGCTAAAAGGTAAATACCCCATGTTGCCCCACATGGGTTTTAGCATTGTCGATGTTCGAGATGTTGCGCATTTACATCGTATTGGTTTTGAGCATCCTGACGCCGTTGGTCAACGGCTACTTTGTGCAAACGGCTTTCGTTGGTTTAAGGCTATGTCTGCATTTTTACAACAAACGTTTCCTGCCTATAAGAAACAGCTGCCCAGCAAGGAACTGCCAGACTTTGTGATAAAAATCATGGCCCTGTTCGATCCTGTACTTGCATTTGTGGTCAAGTCTCTTGGTCAACAGGTCGATTATGATTGCAGCCCAGCGAGGGCGTTAGGTTGGCAACCAAGATCTCCTGAAGAAGCAATGAAAGCCGGCGCGCAGAGCCTTATCGACCACGGGGTTGTCTAGCCTCTTCGCCAGCGTTCCACATCAGCTGGATAATCAACATCCCAGATTTTTGCTAGTGGGTGCCAGCTTAATTGCTGTGCGCTTAGCTTCTCGCAGGTTTGCTGATAGACACGATCTGTGCCCCAGTTAATGGCCTCAAACAAGGCTGCATTTGACTGCTGCAAACCAATCAGACCATAACCACCATCTTCAGCTGGTGAGATCACAACCTCATGGACCTGCAGTTGTTGAGTTGCTTGCAATAGATAGTCGGCTGTTAAGCCTGGGCAATCAGTACCGATCAATAATGCTGGTGAATTCGCTTGATCAAAGGCATGGGCCATACGGACACCAAGGTTTTCACCCTCTTGCGCTAGCTTTTGAATAGCAAAGCGTTGATAAAAAGGATGGCTAGTATCTGGTGAACACCATAGCTCCGGTATGATCGCACCATCTGACATAGCAGCGAGTGCCATCACCTGATGCAGTGTACGGGTCGCAAGCTCACTATGAATCTCAGCACTTTGCTCAGCTGTATAATCAGGCTGCAGCCGGGTTTTCACTGTCCCTGGGACAGGCGCTTTACAAAACACCATGATCTTGATGGGTTGATCCGCCAGTGAGATTCTTCTTTTATCCATAATAGCGTTTTGCTAGGGATTCAGGGGTTTCACCGAAGAAGTATCGTAGCCGCAATGACCACATCAATAGAATCGTTCTGGTAATCCCAAAAGACTCCCAGCGCCGACTGGAAGCAATAATCGGACTTGAGATGCGATATGCTGGCCCCAGACGACTGAGTCGTTTGGTGATCTCTATATCTTCCATCAAGGGGATTTCTGCAAACCCGCCTATTTGCTCAAAAACCGATCGCTTAACAAACAAACCTTGATCCCCGGTGCTGATGCCAGTGAGTTGAGCCCGAGTATTCATAAACCAACTAATCACCTTGAACATCACATGACTGCCACTCAAGCGCACATCAAAGCGGCCCCAGTTGAAACGCTGACCGCGCATCGCACCTTTGATAAGCGATTCGAAATACTCCGGCAAGACACTGTCCGCATGGAGAAAAAACAATACATCGCCAGTTGCTCTCGCTGCTCCAGCATTCATCTGAATAGACCTGCCGGCAGCAGACTCCACCAGGGTACGACGATAATGCAGTGCCACTTCCTGGGAGCCATCGCTACTACCCCCATCCACAACAATGACCTGACACTGGTAAGGTCCAAGTTGCTTGAGTATTCGGGCAAGCGCGATGGCGTCATTTAGCACCGGAATGATGACGGAAATTTCAGGATCTTGTTGCATATATAATGAGAACGGTTATCATTTACAAAAAAGGAGCTGCATGATGA
>CBDUKY010000291.1:0-4742 GCA_965367925.1 uncultured Pseudomonadales bacterium
GATCATGGCTTCAGCCGTGGCGATGGCCTGGCGCAGGCTACCAATTTCCGCTTTGCCAGTGGCGGCTAAATCGAGGGCGGTGCCATGGTCCACAGATGTTCGAATAATTGGCAGCCCGAGGGTGATGTTGACGGCCTCACCAAAACCATGATGTTTTAAAACAGGTAAGCCCTGATCATGGTACATGGCGAGCACCGCGTCGATTCCTTCCAGGCCTCCTGGTGTAAAAGCCGTGTCTGCCGGAATCGGACCGGTCAGGTTGATGCCTTCATTGCGGCAGGCTGCGATTGTTGGGTTAATGATTTCGATTTCTTCCATACCAAGATGGCCAGATTCACCAGCATGTGGATTGAGGCCGCAGACCATAATCCTGGGTTGTGCTATACCGAATTTTGATTGTAGATCCTTATGGATAATCCTGATTGTCGTGGTCAAATCTGTCCGGTTTATGGCATCAGCAACCTGACGAAGCGGTAGGTGAGTGGTTGCTAATGCCACTCGTAGATTGCCAGATGCAAGCATCATGACAACCCGGGCGGTGTGCGTATGTTCTGCGAGCCATTCAGTGTGACCACTAAATGGAATACCAGCATCATTGATAACCGCCTTGTTAATAGGCGCTGTGACCAGCGCACCACATAGACGACGAGTACAAAGGTCTAGCGCTTGCTCAAGCGTTGCGAGCACATAGGACGCATTTTTGTTGTTAAGTTTACCTGGTACTTCTGTCTCCACCAGCTTCACAGGCCAGACATTGATCATGTCTGACCTGATCTGCTCAGCGCGCTTGATAACATTTAGCGCGCAAGGGATGTCGAGTTGGGCTGCACGTCTTTGCAGCATATCCGGGTCAGCAACAATGATGAGGTTGCTATTGTAGTCCGCTGGATCGAGACCAAGACATAGATCAGGACCGATTCCGGCTGGTTCGCCTGGGGTTATTGCGAGATTTGGTCTAGCTGCGGATTTCGACAAAAGCCTCGTCTCGCAGTTCTCGAATCCAGGTTTCCAATTCCTCATCCATCTTCTGGTTGCGGAGGAAGTTTGCTGCCTGACGCATCAAGAGTTCTTGACTGAGATCCTCAACCCTGCGCCCCGTCACTTCCAGGAAGTGGTAGCCATGCTGGGTTTTGAATACCTCGGATAGTTCGTTGATTTCACTATTATTCATTTGCTCTTCGAACTCAGGCACAAAGGTACCAGCGGGATTCCAATCTAGATCACCGCCACTTAAGGCTGAACCTGGATCATCAGAATGGAGCTTGGCGATTTCTTCAAAAGGTCGACCGGCCGCAACTTCAGCGCGTAGAGATTCGGCAAACTGCCGGGCTTCTGCATCGCTTAAGATTTCAGAAGGTCGCACCAGTACGTGCCTGACCCTGGTTTGTTCTACCTGGCCTTCTGCTGCCGCTCCACGCTTGTCTAGTAGCTTGATGACGTGGTAACCACTACCCGATTTGATTGGACCGCCGATTTCACCGACTGCCATATGCGGCGCCAGGTCTGAGAACATGGTGGGTAGTTGCACGGTTTTTCTCCAGCCTAGATCACCACCTTCAAGTGCGTCAGAGGCCGTACTACGTTCGATTGCGAGGCTTTGAAAATCCGCCCCATTTTCTAATTCTTGCATCAAGGCCTCTGCCTTCATTTGTACTTCGCGAATCTGGTCACCGGTCGCGTCTGCTGGAAAGGGTAACAATATATGCGCGAGTCGATATTCATCGGCTGTGATTGTCTTGCCAGCCTCGGACTCAAGGAAAACCTTGATCTCTTGTTCTGTGACCTGAATACGGTTTCGCATAACCCCTTGTTGAACCCGGCTAATGGCGATTTCTTTACGGATTTGTTCGCGCATTTCAATGTAGGAAATGCCGTCCTTTTCAATCTCCACGCTAAATTCTGCCAGGGACATATTATTCTGCGCGGCAATTCGAGTAAGGGCTGCATTGAGTTCTTCATCACTGACCCGGACCCCGGCACGATCGGCCATTTGGATTTGTAAGCTCTCGATAATGAGCCGCTCAATGATTTGTTGGTTTAGGATATCTTCAGGCGGGAGGCGATTGTCTTTTCCTTGCAACTGGCCAACGACTGCCTGGCGACGAATATCAACCTCAGATTGCATGATGACATCGTCATCAACCACGGCAACAATCTTGTCCAGAATAGTGACATCCGCACGCACTGAAGCGCTGATGCTCAGGATGATCAAAAATAGTGTCGTTAATCGCATCATCTATAAACCTATTATGTCTTCACGTTCACGATACCCTGGTATCGCGTCTTCAAGTAGAGAGTCTAGCCTGCCACCTAGCATTGCCAGGCCCTTCAACTGAAACTCGATAAAAAACCCAACGTCTGATGGCGTCTTAAGATCTGTGACGGTAAGAAAGCCACCTGGGTTAGCCGGATCATCGACGAATTGTACGACGTTTCTTGGGTCTTTGAGGAATCGCCGCCATAATATTCGGGTCTTCCAACAGCAATCGTTATATTCAAGACCAAAAAAGGCTTCAATAGTTCGATTGTCATCCCAGCCGAAATTCCAGCGACCGATCGCACTCCAATTTTTTGTGATGGGCCAGATACCTGTAATATCCGATTCCTCTGACTTTTGGGTCAGGCTTGGTTGCTGAACCTCAGAGGCAGTATAGGTATAGTTAATATTCAATATACGGCGAATACCATCAGAGTACTTGAGGGAGAAGGTACCGCGATTCGATCGGTTGACGTCAGGTTCCCATTCGAAACTACCATACATGGTCAGGTCTTCGCCGACACTTACCCTGGCCTGGGCAAATAGTGGGGATTCATCAGCGGTGGGATCATCAGCCAATTTCGCTTGAAAGAGGACATTTCTATCTTTTAGATAGTAGATCTGCCCCACACCAATGGAGAAAAGCTCTGAACCAGTGTCTTCGTTTAAAAAGCTACTGGTCACACCAAAGCTAATCCGCTCTGCATCGCCAATGCGATCGTAGCCGGTGAAGCGGTTACTCCGGAACAGAGATGAAAAACTCTGGTTCGGGTTGCTAGCATCGAACTGTGGTAGGTCATCCTGATAGTCGTTTTCAACATAGAGATAGTAGAGTCGAGGCTCCAGGGTTTGTTGCAGTTTGCGCTCACCAAGATTGAAATAGCGATCAAAATACAAGCCGCTATCAAGTGAGAATCTACCGGTTGTTTCTTCTGGATTGTTCCTGCCGGTGGCTGGTGAATCATCTAGCTGATATTTGCGATGTATGACCCCGACGGCAGGTTCAATAAAGCCCCAGACCTTTCGGTAAGGGTAGCTAAGGGATAGGTCGGTATAAGCCCGCTCACCAATTGTTGCCAGTGGACCAGTCAGGTCGCTGTTGTCCTTGTCAAAAAACGCATAGTCGACGGTCAGTTTTGCATCAAATGGTCCAACATCTGGTGTCCATTGGGCGTTCAAGTTAGGTAATTTTTCGTATTGTTCTGTACCCAGAGGATCAAGATTCTGAAAGCCCTGGATAATCAAGGCAGCTTTAAGATTGTCCTTCTGGTATTGCAGCTTACCAATTCGGTCAAGAGAAGCTGAACGCCGGTTAGCAAAGCTGGTATCAACGGGATCAAGAAATTGCTCAACCGAGGATGAGCCTATCTCGCCACCAATATCGTGAAGATAGTCAACATCTGAGACAGCGCTGTAGTTGATGGATGTTTGCCAATTTGCTGCCCAGCCACCTTCATGGCGGACGTTGATGTACCAACGATCCTGTTCTTCGAATTCTGGGATGGTGACACCAGTTGTGGTACCCGCCGAGGTCAGGTCCTCAAGATCTCGATCATCATACTCATCGTCCTTGTGGATATAGCCGGCATTTAGTTCATTATTAGTTCGCTTGCTTTTGTGCCGAAACTGACCGTCATGGATAAGACCTCGTTTCCATAGACTTCTGAGTTGATAGGTGGCGTCATAGTTTGGTGCGAGATTGAAGTAATAAGGAATTTCAATATCGGTGCCGCCGTCACTGTCGTGGCCGATCCCTGGTAGTAGAAATCCTGACTGGCGCTCGTCATTCAGAGGGAATCGAATATAAGGTGTGTAGAGCACAGGCACATCTTTGATGCGCAAGGTCACGTTCCTACCAACGCCATAACCTTCCTGGGTTTTTAATTCCATGGTTTCGCTGTTCATACTCCAGGTATTGCTACCCGGATCGCACCTTGTGAGGGTGGTATCGTCGAGAAAGATCACCTGGTTGCTATCCCTTTCCAGGGTTGCAGCAGATCCTCGAAAACTGGAATCATGGAGAAGAAAGGTGGATTGATGAACGATCCCGGAACCATCTGCGAGATTTGTGGTGGCGTGATCGCCAGTCATCAATAGGCCCTTGTCCCGCATCTGTAGCGGTCCATCAACTTCTGCAATTTGGCTTTCATAGTCCTGGACGATTCTAGGTGCCCGAATCTCTCCACTGCCCTGGGTAAGTAGCACATTGCCGGTCAGGGTCGTTGTCTGATTGATAATATGAGAAGCATCGTCGGACTCTGCATACATAAGGTTCGAGGTGATGTCATTCACGGGGTCAGGGCTAATGTAGGTGCCATGGCAATAGTAGGGAATACTGGACTGTTGCTGCTCGGTGAGTTCTGAGCGAAGTTTCCAGTCAATTTCAGCCGCACTACGATAATCTACCTCGGCAGCAACAAGCGGCCCGGAAACAAGGAGAAAAACAGTAGGACGGAGAAAGGTGGCGAGAACATTTCCTTTCGAC
>CBDUKY010000292.1:0-4739 GCA_965367925.1 uncultured Pseudomonadales bacterium
CCTTTCAAGGTGTCTGGCATATTGTATTTTTCCAGCGGATTTTCTGGGTTCAGCATTAGCATGCCAATATTGGCTCCACCTTCCAGATCAACTAGCCGCAACGCATTGCCAGCTCGCATCCGCAGTGACCAGTGCGCCCCACCCGGGAATGTTTCACTATAGATCAGGTTCTCGTCCGTTAATTGCATGGATCGAAACGCCTCCTTGTACGCGTTTGTATTGAATTGGGTGTCTTGTGATGAATCTGTTTTCACCGTTGGAATACCAATTGCCTACCCTGCAAGTTCTGAACCATGTCAAATGCTCTGACGTAATTAGCTACCAGCCAGTTACCGATAAAGGATTCAAAAACCATCCAGTTTCAGTCTTATTTTAGGAAACAATTTAAAAGCAGGATCAGACACGCCTGTGTGAAGGCGTCAGTCACTGTGCGCAATATTGGGGCGTAAGCTAAATGCGAGCTCCTATTATGGGGCGGCGTCTGATTTTCAGTTTTAGTGCGATACTTGTCGGCAATGCACGAATGAAGCGCATCAAAGATAAAGATAGGCAGATTGTCAGTATGCGCATCACGTTCAGTATTTTTTTTAGTTAAAAATAATCACTGCTCAACAATAGCAAACCATTGCCCATCGTCATCGAGCGGTTAACTACCAAAGCGCTAGACAAGAAAATTGTAGGCGCCTTAAATTTCTTTATTTTTCAATAATGTACACGGCCTCTACGCGCTGATCAGGGTGGATAAATTATCAATCTGCAAGTGCAGCACCATTGATTATCGATGAACAGTTACTCTCTACTTCGCACAAACGCAACTTATAAAATATGTTAGCGAGCAGCATTTTTGCCATAACTGCGAGAGCGGCCTGCTTTTTGCAACTGATTTTCGCAACTGCTTTTTGCAAGAAAGGACAATGAAGCAATCACAACCCTCGCAAGAGCCTAGACAACATGAATGAGCAAGTACTTAACTCAAATGACCTCCCCGCAGCGGAATCTGAACCAGGGAATCGAGATGGCAATAACTCGCTGACCAATGCGCAACACCAGGACAAGCTAAAAGCGTTTTTGTGGACCTTACCGCAACCTATATTAGTTCTAGGTTCAATGTTTGCTGTGGCTTCTGCGTTTGCTTACAACTGGATGGACCCAAAGCTATTCGCGCTTATCATGATCGTTGTACCGCTACCGACAATTTTGATCGCTGAACGCATCTGGACCAAACGTCAGGATTGGATTCTGACACCGAAAGAGTTTGCTGAGGATGCGTTCTGGTTGGCTGGCAGCGCACTGATCTGGGTACCCCTATATTCAGATTATTTTGAAACCCCTATCTCCGAGGGTTTCAAAGCCGTGCGGGACATGACGCCGCTTAACTTCACCCTCGCTCCTGAATCCATGTTGGGCATGATCGCAGCCGCCCTATTCGTTCGCACAACAGTGGAATTTATCTACTACTGGTTACACAGAGTGCAACATGAATCATTATTCTGGTGGCGTATTCATGCTACCCATCACCACATTACCAAAATGAGTGCTGCTCGTGGCGATCGAACCCATCCATTAGAGTTCGCCACACTCATGCTTGGCACACCGATTATATTGGCGCTCACCGGTGCAAGTGACCCCGTGATTGCAATTGCTGGTGCATTTGGTTTTTTCAATAGCGCCCTGAATCATTCAAATCTTCCGCTTAAGTCTGGTCTCTATGGCTTGTTTTTCGCGACGGCTGAACAGCACCATTTACATCATTCAAAAGATTTCGACAGTAGTAACACTAACTATGGTTGCAACATCATCATCTGGGACAGAATTTTCGGGACCTATTCCGGTAGGACGGATATCGAAGCTATTGGCTCGGGCACGGGCAAGCCCCTGGACATCTGGACCCAGTACAAGATGGCCTTTGTGCCCGCGGAACAACTAACAAAATACTAATCAGACTGAGCATCCCAAGGAAACGCAAAATGACATTGAGAATAATCTCTCTAGGCTTAACTGCACTTTTGATTGCATGCACACCCTCAACCTCAGAAAAACTCTCAACTATGGACGTGACAGATGCAGCACAGGTTGAAATGACAAGTGCGACTGATAAGGTGCTAGATATGACAGCTTCCTTTATTCCCGTGGATTTTTCCGTACCAACGCTGGTTGAAACCGGGTCTTTCAAGCTTGTGCCCCTTGGTCCTGAACTCACGGATATCGACTTTGAAGCCTATATGTCCTCAATCGATCATCTACAAAAAACCTTTACCCGTAGCACTGCATGGCCGCACAAGGACATTAGCCACGAAGATGCCTTAAAAGATATGGAAACCGAGCAGGCACGTTTCCTCGGCCGTAAGTCCTTTGCCTACGCAGTACTAACCCCAGATGGAAAACGCGAACGTGGCTGTGTTTACGTCTATCCAAGCACTGTTGATGGATATGATGCGGTCGTTAGGCTCTGGGTAACTAGCGCGGAATATGATGCTGGCTTCGATGCCGAGCTCTATGCTTTCGCGGCTAACTGGGTTAAAAATGACTGGCCATTTGAAAAGGTTGCATTCCCAGGCCGGGACATAGCATGGGATAGCTGGGATGCTCTGGTCGCCAGTTCAGCAGAAGCATTAATAGAAAAAAATATACTGACAGCAGAAGGTTTCATCGATGCCTTCTACTCCTTCGAGCCAGAAAAGCTATCTGCGTTTCTCACCAACACGGACGAAACTGCTTCTAGAATTCTTTACTATCAAGGCTGGGCTGAGGGTGGAAACTATAAAGTCCTGAAGCGCGGCGCTTGCGAAGTAGAATCAACTAACGTCATTCGCTGTCCAATCACGGTACAAGACGATCCTGTCATGGCACTAAAAACCGGGTTTAACGTAACCGATACGTTTCATCTTACCTTTGATGGCACCCATATCGCGTCTATCAAAACCAGCTCCGACGATCAGCCTATTTACTATGAAGCCCGCAAATGGGTCGAGGCGAATATGCCAGAAGTGATGACAGGTCCCTGCCTCGACAGGAACAAGGGCGGGAAAACTCCTGGTGATTGCGCCCGGGCAATGACTGAAGGTTACAAGCAATTTTATGCAGCAACTAGAGGAACGTCGTCAGGTGAATAGGCAAAGCTGCTTAAACCCATTGAGCTAGCCATAAAAAGTAAAACTTGCGAGCCGTTCAAAGAACCAGAAGGACGCCACGCTACCGATGATATAGGGCAAGGTTCGCGTGACTTTTTGCTTTATCTCAGGTTGCACCCGCTTAAAGCAGGTGACGATGACGAGCAGCCCGGCAATAAAAAGCAACTGTCCAATTTCAACGCCAATATTGAAACAAAACAACGCAACCAGAATGCTATCCCGTGGCAATCCAATTTCACTCACCACGGCGGCAAACCCTAGCCCGTGTAACAGGCCAAAGCTAAAGGCCATGATAAACGGTGCGCGGACACCGAACCCAGACTCTCCTCGTTCCGCGCGGATAATTTCGGCCGCCACAAAAACAATACTTAGTGCAATACAGGCTTCAATAGGCGGTACTGGCAACTTAACGAGATCCAGCGCAGCAAGACTCAAGGTAATACTATGAGAAACCGTAAACAACGTGATGGTTATCAGCAAACTCCTCAAACTCGTTACCAGCAACATCAAACCAAGCACAAACAGCAGATGGTCATAGCCAATCAAAATATGTTCCACGCCAAGGCCAACGTATGTCCAGGCAACCGTCAGCACATTCGTATTTGAATCAACAATAAGCGAATTATTTTCACCTGAGAATCGATGAGTAACAGACTTGCCGTTTAGCCGAATAATCTGCAGTAGCACTTCCGTGTTAAGTGGCGCAGCACTAACGATGTCGATTCGATTACCATCTATACCATCCACAAAGCGTGCCTTGTAGGTTGTCAGCTGCATACCATCAGAAACCACAACCTGCTCCCGGTCGATTAACGCTGGGGCCTGCGTGAAAGCAACATCAATGGGTGCTGCTTCATATCGAATAGGTGTTTTCCAGAATACCTCATAGACATCTGGTTGAACCTCGATAAGCCTGAGATAGGCGGGTCGGAAGTCATCCGCCCTGGCTGTTTCAGCAGCGAGAAACAAAGCCCCTGACAGCAGCAGATTAAGTACAAAGAAAAACCCAATGCTAGCCTTCATCTGCAGGCTCATTGATACGTTTTGTCAAAGCGGGGCTAAGCTTCACATCGTAGCGATCCTTGATCCCCGCGTACTCGGCATTCAGATAGTCACTGATGGTTGTCTGGTCGGCACTATTCCCTTTTAGATTGTCGACACTAAGCTGAATTTCTCCTTGTTTTCGCAATTCAAAATCCAGCTTACTGGTAAGACGCTTACGTACGGTAAAATCAGTTTCAGCAAGACCACGAGCAATCGCTTCCCTTAGCAGGGCTTCTTCTAGTACAAAATCATCGACAATTGTTTGTAGTTCAAACGGGGTTGTTGCATTCAGATAGTTTTCCGCTGCACCGGGTTGGAATAGACCAAACCGATTTTTGACAAACTGAACGAGCTGTTCTTCATCCACGTGAATAGATTGGGAGAAATTCGGCTCCGTCCCTTGTCCGACTTCCCCGGAATTGAAGACGCCATAAGCACCGAAAACGAATAAGCCGATCAGGAAAAATTGAACCAGTGGTTCACGCACTATTGCCAACATAGATCTCACTACTATCGCCTGTCGAGGTACAGGTTCAACCAGGATTGAATCAGACAGTACCCGGT
>CBDUKY010000293.1:0-4731 GCA_965367925.1 uncultured Pseudomonadales bacterium
CACCTTTGTTACCTATCAAACACAGATCAATTTCAATACCTTCATCAACGCGTTTTTTGATGTCATTTACTGCCGCTTTCAACAGATTAATGTTCAAACCGCCACAAAGGCCCTTGTCTGTTGTTACGATAATGTAACCAACACGCTTAACCTCACGCTCAACCATAAAGGCATGCCGATACTCAGGTGACGCATTCGCGACATGACCAATAACTGATCGAATATGATCCGCGTAGGGTCGACCACGAGACATACGTTCCTGGGCTTTGCGCATTTTACTCGCTGCCACCATTTCCATGGCGCTCGTAATCTTGGCGGTATTTTTGATACCACCAATTTGCTTTCGAAGTTCTTTGGCGTTCGCCATACGTTCCTCGTTAGGTTACCAGGTTTGAGTTGACTTAAAGGTATCGAGTGCTTGCTTCATGGTCGCAATAACCTCATCGGTATAAGCACCGTTGGTATTTACTTCGTTCATGAAATCAGCTTGTTCGGAATTCATGTAAGACATGAGCGCCGCCTCAAAATCGAGGACCTTATTGACGGGGATATCTTCTAAATAGCCCTCGTTTGCAGCAAATAGGACAATACCCATTTCTGCGACAGTCATTGGTGCATATTGCTTTTGCTTCATCAATTCGTTGATACGCTCACCATGTTCGAGCTGGCGACGTGTTGCATCATCAAGATCAGACGCAAACTGAGAGAAGGCCGCTAGTTCACGATACTGGGCAAGTGCCAACTTAATACCGCCGGATATTTTCGACATGTATTTAACCTGGGCGTCACCACCCACACGGGATACTGAAATACCTGGGTTCATCGCAGGTCGTTCACCAGCGTTGAACTTGTCAGTTTCAAGGAAGATCTGTCCGTCGGTAATAGAAATTACGTTAGTTGGTACGAATGCAGATACGTCACCGGCCTGGGTTTCAATAATAGGCAATGCGGTTAGTGAACCTGTCTTCCCCTTTACTTCACCGTTGGTTTGTTTTTCAACATACTCTTCGTTTACTCGCGCTGCACGTTCTAGCAAACGGGAGTGAAGATAGAAAACATCACCAGGATAAGCTTCACGTCCTGGTGGACGACGTAGCAACAGAGAAATCTGACGATAGGCCCATGCTTGCTTGGTCAAGTCATCATAAATAATCAGGGCATCTTCACCGCGGTCACGGAAGTATTCGCCCATCGCACATCCAGAGTAAGCTGAAATGTACTGCATAGGTGCTGGGTCAGCTGCGCCGGCAACTACCACAATAGTGTTTTCCATCGCGCCATGTTCTTCCAGCGTACGTACCACATTAGCGACAGAAGAAAATTTCTGACCGATAGCGACATAAACACACTTGATACCAGATTTTTGCTGGTTGATGATCGTATCAATAGCGATCGCCGTCTTACCTGTTTGGCGGTCACCGATAATCAATTCACGCTGACCTCGACCAACCGGGATCATCGAATCGATACATTTCAAACCTGTCTGTACAGGTTGGTCAACGTGCTTACGCGCGATAACACCTGGCGCTACCTTTTCAACCGGGGAGGTTGTCTTGGCGTTTAGTGCACCCTTACCGTCGATAGGATTACCAAGTGCATCAACAACGCGACCAAGAAGTTCTGGTCCTGTTGGCACTTCAAGAATTCGGCCAGTACATTTGGCTGTCTGACCTTCGCGGAGTTCCTTATAGTCACCCAATACCACGGCGCCTACTGAATCCCTTTCGAGGTTCAAGGCAAAACCAAAAAGGTTGCCCTCAAATTCAATCATTTCACCGTTTTGCACATCGGCTAGACCGTGAATTCGCACAATACCGTCAGAAACACTGACGATCGTACCTTCGTTTCGAGCTTCGGAAGATACATCAAGCTTCTCAATACGCTGCTTGATGATCTCGCTAATTTCGGAAGGATTCAGTTGTTGCATGTTCCGTTCCTCGAGGAATGGTTAGTTTAATTTGTTACTGTTTAGTTAAGCGCGTGAGATAGCTTGCTAAGCTTGCCGCGAACAGAGTTATCGATCACTGTATCTTCTGCTCGTATAACCACGCCGCCTAACAGGCTGCTATCTACTGACGTGGTCAAGGTAACTTCACGCTGCAATCGCTTGTTAAGTGCAGCTGCCAACATTTGTTGATCAGCCTCATCTACTTCAAACGCACTGACGACCTCTACATTCATCGTCTTTTCATGATTCGCCTTAAAAAGCTCATACATCGCGGCGATTTCTGGCAGCAGGGTGGTTCGACCATGCTCTGCGAGGACGTGGACAAAATTACGTCCCTTTTCATCTAGCTCATCGCCAAGTAGATCAATTAGAAAGGCCGCCTCACTATCTGTCGTCAAGCGAGGGTTATCCAGGCCGGTACGTACAACAGGTTGCTGGACCGCAGAAGACAGAAGTGCCAGCATTCTGGACCATTTCTGTAAACCATCTGTGTCATCTACTGCTTGTGAAAACGCAGCGCGAGCATAGGGTCTAGCAATTGTTGTTAGTTCTGCTTCAGCCATTTTGGTTACCTGTTTCTAAATTACCTAGAGCTGCGCGGCTATCTTATTGAGCATGTCCTGATGTGCAGCTTTATCAACGCTGGACTCCAGAATCTTCTCTGCCCCTTCGATAGCAAGTTCGCTTACGCGTGAACGTAGTGCTTCACGTGCGCGGTTTACTTCTTGATCTATTTCAGCCTGAGCGCCAGCTTTTATCCGGTCAGCTTCTTCAGTTGCAAGACCTTTCGCTTCTTCAACGATTTGCGTGGCTCTATTTCGAGCCTGCGCAATTAGCTCTGCGGACTGTTTTTTGGCTTCTTCTAATTCAAGTTCAGCGGCATTGTTGGCTTCTTCCAACTGCTGCTCTGCTGCAGCGGCTTTTTCAAGCCCTTCTGCAAGGGCTGCTTGCCGTTCACGCATAATTTGCGTCAAGGGTGGCCATACGAACTTCATGCAGAACAATACGAACAAGATGAACGATATCGCCTGACCCCACATGGTTAAGTTAATTGTCACACTTCACCTCTGGTATTCGGGAAATGATGAGATGTCTGCGGCTTAAAGCGCAAAGATCATGTACAAGGAGATACCTACTGCAATAATAGGTACCGCATCAACCAATGCCAGTGCGATGAACAGTTGCGTCATCAACATAGGCTGTAGTTCTGGCTGGCGGGCTACACCTTCGAGGTATTTACCACCCAAAATGCCGATACCGACACCACTTCCGATGGCCCCTAGACCCATCAAAATGCCACCAGCGATAAAAATTAGGGATTGTTCCATGACTTACTCCTGAGGTTGCTCGTCAAATTGCTTAATTAAACTGTGTCATCACGATTAATGGTCATCGGTTTGGTGTGCTTGCGCCAGGTACACAATCGTTAAGATCATGAATACGAAAGCCTGGAGACCAATAATCAAGATATGGAAGATAGCCCAGGGTACAGAAAGCACCCATTGAGCCCAAAAAGGCAGTAGCGCGATAAGAATAAAAATCATCTCACCTGCATACATATTGCCGAACAGTCGCAAGCCGTGTGACAAAGGCTTGGAAATCAATTCGACCATTTCAAGAACAAAGTTAAAGGGTGCCGCTGCTGGATGAGCAATTGGGTGCTGGAACTTACTCAACACGAATTTAACAGGACCGTTTACCTTGATGCTGTAATAAAGAACCAGAACAAATACCCCGATGGACATCGCCAGCGTTGCGTTGGGGTCCGTCGTTGCAACCACTTTAAAGTAGTGAATACCCGCCAGACTCGCTAGTGCAGGAATAAAATCAACCGGGATCAGGTCCATCAAGTTCATGAGGAATACCCAGATTAGTATTGTCAAAGACAGAGGACCAATAATCGCATTAGGTCGCGTGCCGAAAACCTGCCTGACATTGTCTTCTACAAACTCTACCGCCATTTCACAGAGATTTTGCAGTGTTCCAGGTACACCGGCGGTTACTGACCGGGAGCCCCAATAAAATAGACCGCAAAACACAAGCCCCAGCGAGATGGACCAGAACATGGTATCAACATGGATAGCCATATAACCCATCTGTTTGACTTCTTCGACGCTATGGGCGAAACCCCAGCTGCCGTCAGGAAACTTACCATAGGTCAGGTTGGTTATATGATGCTGGATATATTCGCCAGAAGATTCAGCCATGATCTAAAAACTTACCCTTTTTGGTTTCTCATTACCTGGATCCTGGCGACCACAAGGGCACCAGAATGTTACATATCAAACCTAACCCTAAGGTGGCAAAGAAATAGCCGCCAGCAATAGGTGTTACTGACTTAAAGATGATTATAAACATCGCTACCGTCAGTAGGTACTTACCTGTCTCACCTCTTACCAGATGACTCAATGCATCACCTGCGCCCGCAACCGCTCTCGTACCGAATCGCCATGCCATAAAACCACTTGGCACCGTACAGGTCAGGCCGCCTAGTAAAGCCGAATAGGCAGCGACCCAATCAATAAACAAACACGAAATCGTAGCGAGAAATGTCGCTAACAGTTGTGCAACAACGATTCGATAAACCGTTGAGCTGGATTTTCCCTTAACTCTCCCTGAATCGTCTACATCGATCGACAGCATAACGTAGAGCTAAATTTACCCAGTTCGTCGCGGGGGCAGAGTATAGTGACTTCACTATGCGCGTTCAACGTGTAAAGGGCTGAAAACTAGACTTTTTTCGGCCCGGACAGCGAAACTAGCGTACGAGATTTTTCTGGGTG
>CBDUKY010000294.1:0-4726 GCA_965367925.1 uncultured Pseudomonadales bacterium
ATTGCCGGTCAAGGAGAGTGAATCGAGGATCTGCCAGCGGACGCCGAGTTCCAGTCCCTGATTAGTGCCTTCAGCTGCATTGCCCAAAAAGTCGACAAACTCAGTGCTGCCATCTTGTCGTGGTCTTACAAAGGAACTTTTAACCTGTTGGTCTTTTCGCTGGTCGTAGAAGATCGCGGCTGACAGCTCAAGGCTGTTTTCAAAGAGTGTGGACTTAATGCCAAGCTCCCACTCTAGCAGGGTTTCAGAATCAAACTCTCGCAGGTTGTTTGGCAAGCTACCATCGGTGTTAAATCCGCCGGCCTTGTAGCCGCGGGCGACACTAAGGTAGGCCATTGTATTGTCTGTGGCGAAGTACTTTAAGGACAGCCTGCCACCCCAGAGGTCTTCATCCGTGGCCACAACAAATCCTGCGGAATTGTCATAGTCAGTATCGCGAGACTCTAGCCTGCCACCGTAGCTGAACAGCCATTGATCGCCAAAGGCTGTATCGAATTGGAAAAATATTGCGCTACTTGTGAAGTCATATTCACTGTCGAAATCGTTCGCGAGGAAGGTGTACTGACGCGTCACGTCTTCTCTGTGTCGAAGGTTATAAAACCCGAGTACCCAGTCAGTGGTATCGTTAAAAAGTCGAGAAGCCTCATTAGAAATGAGCCGCGTTTCAAAACTGGTGATCTGTTTGTCCCGCTTGTATTGATCGAAAGACGTGTAGCCATCGGGATGAAAACCAGTGTAGGTCCAGTCCTCATCGTAGCTATATTCAATGTCAGAATCTGCATGGGCGACAATCAGTTGGGCGTCTGCAAAATCACTTTGCCAATCACTTTGCAGGGTATAAGCGTTGGATGTCTGGACGTCCTTACCAGGCTGGTCTGATCTGGTACTGCGATTATTGTCGAGGGTAAACACATCATAGCCATTGTCTATATCTACTCTGCTGGTGCCGAGTAGGAGCTGCCAGTTGTCGTTTAGATCAAACAAGAGCTTTAAGCGAGCTGTGGTTTCATCGCGATTGTTGTTGTCGTCCGTATCCAGGAACTCATTTTCGTAGTAACCATCTGACTTGTGTTTCTCTATGGCGAATCTTGCGCTAATGGTTTCAGACAGTGGCTGATTTAATACCGCGCCGATATTGCGGTGATTGTATTCACCGGCTGATAGGCGCAGATCCAGGGATTGGCTCTGAACAGGGTCGTTGGTTTTTACAAAGATCAATCCAGCCAGCGCATTTGCACCATACCTGGTGCCCTGAGGACCTTTGAGTACTTCAACCTGTTGAACGTCCAGCAGGGTGCCGATTGAACCTGCACCGCTGAAATCGACATTATCAACGATATAGCCAACGGAAGGGTTTACAGGTTCACCAAATTGACTACGTTCGCCGATACCGCGAATCTGAAAAAAGCGTGCCCGGGACGTGCCGCCGGCAAAGTTTAAGTTAGGAATGGTGTTAATCAGATCATCAAAATGTTGCGCGGCGTTTTCCTTGATCAATTGCTCACTCAAGATAGAAACACTGTTGGCCAGGTTCTGGGCCGATATTTGCCGAAAGTCGGCACGAACGACGACTTCTTCCATTACATCAGGTTGAGCGTTGGTTTCACTAGCGATAGCAGTGGGCAAGTGGCAAGCGAGTGCCAGAAACAACAAATGTCTGCCAGCAGGCAGTCGTGCTTTACAGGTACTAATTGGATTCATGAGTCTCTCCTTTTAAATCGCGAAAAGAGACCCGGTCGGACGTGGCAAAAAGAGGGGTATTGAACATCCTTTTCCTACGCCGGTATTAACCGGATCAGGTTCTAGGGTTCTCCAGCAATTGGAATCTCAGGCTAAAAGCCACCCCTAAGGAACGAGCGCATTATGATCAAATGCAATCGTTTAGACAACTGATTGTGTCATAAACCCTGTTATCAGGTAGAAGCACCGTGTGGCTCCTGTGACAGCTTGTGGGTGAAGATAATAAACATGGCCAGTGCGACCATGGTCAAGATGGCCGCAAGGAGGAAAGCGGCACCGGGGAAGTAATAGGGTGTTCCGGCATCTGTAAAATAACTAAAGGTCTGGGTCATCATCAGCGGACTAATGATCGAGGTAAGACTCATAACGCTGGATAATCCACCTTGCAACTCACCTTGCTGGTTGGGGCCAACCTGGGATGAAGCAATGCCTTGCATAGCCGGGCTAGCAAAACCACCGAGAGCGCCAGCGATTAGTGCGACATACACAAGCCAGACCTCACCGGCAAAGGCATAGCCAAAAAATGCGAGGATGGTAAAACTAAAACCAATAATGCCAGCTAGTCTCGGGCCGGTTCTTGGAATCACCCATCGAATCAGGAAGCCCTGCACGAGTACCATACCGATACCCACAAATCCCAGTGAATAGCCAATTTCCTTTGGCGACCAGTCAAATTTCTCAATAGCCCAGAAGCTCCAGGTCGCAGGCAAGACGTGATGGCCAAGACTCGATATGAACATAACGATGATAATACCTATGACGATCGGGAAGGCTCTTAGCTGCATCATGGTGCCAACAGGGTTGGCCCGTTTTAATTCAAAGGGGCGACGGTTTTCTTTGCCGAGAGATTCTTTGAGAACAAGAAAGCCAAACAACATATTCGCAAAAGAGATAACCCCCGCCGCGATGAAGGGCACCCTGGTGCCAAATTCACCCAGAAAGCCACCAATCACGGGGCCGATCACAAAGCCCATACCAAATGCCGCGCCAATGAGACCAAATCGCATGGCACGCTCGTCCTGAGGCGTAATATCAGCAATATAGGCGTTACAGGTACTCATGCTGGATGCGCCCAGCCCCGAGATAATGCGACCGATAAACAGGATCGTCAGGGTCTCGGCAAAGCCCATAATCAGGTAGTTAATACCCATCACAAATAGGGATAGCAAGAGCACGGGTCGCCGGCCAAAGCAATCAGAAAGGTTGCCGACAATTGGTGAGAAAATAAATTGCATGATCGCAAAGACGAACATGAGCCAGCCGCTGTAGCGCACCGATGAAGAAAGCGCTTCGCCAGAAATCTCCATGAGTAGACCAGGCAGAACCGGCATAATAATGCCGAAGCCGATGGAGTCCATCAGTGCGGTCAGGACAATAAAGACAATCGCAAAGCGACTCATAGGTTTTTAAGATTCCGCTCGAACAGGGCGTGTAGTCTTTCCCAGTGTCGCTCGGCAGCTGCCTTATGATATTTACCGTCTCTTAAAGGGAATACAAAACCATGCTCTGTGCCCTTATACCATTCAATGCGGTACCGAATACCCGTCTCTTTTAAGTAGGCATCAAGGCCGTTGATCATCTCTGGCGGTGCCCAGTCATCAGTTTCGGCGCAGCCAATATATAGCTCCCCGGTAATGTCCCTGGCATCAAGATGTGGAGAATCTTCTGTATCGACGAATAACCTGACCCCATGAAAAGATGCGGCTGCCTTGATGCGAGAATTAAGCTGCGCTGCTGCAGCAAAGGCAAATGGCCCGCTCATACAATAGCCAACGGTACCTACCGGGCCCTCACTTGCGGCTGGTTGATCTGCTGCCCAGTTAAGTAGTGCCTGACAATCTTCAACGACCATACGATTGGTCAAACTATCCATATGGCCGACCATGACTTTTCGTGACTCAGGGGTACCGTCAATGACGAACTGTTTAGTGCGTCGATAATAGAGGTTTGGCAACATGACATAGTAGCCAGTAGTCGCAATGCGGCGAGCCATATCGTGTAGTTCTTCGCGCTTCCCTGGTGCGTCCATCAGAAACAGCACAACAGGGAAAGGACCACCTTCCTCTGGATGAGTGATAAAGGTATTAACGAGGCCGTCTGTGGTCTGGATGTCGGTTTCTTGTTCTAGCATGGAAGCCTCTAGGTGAAGGTGTAAGCCCCGGAGATAATGCCAGAAATTCCCCCATAACCCACGCGGATTAACTATTTCCCATGGAAAAAAATTCAAATTCGCGTAGCATTGCGACTCTTTGAATGACCCCAAGAGTGAATCAATGACGGAACAAATTTCCATTGGTAACCTGGAAATAGAGAAGGTTCTTTATGACCTGGTAAATGACGATATCACACCGGGAACCGGTGTTGACCCAGAGGCCTTCTGGCGCGGTCTCGAAGCAATATTAAAGGACCTTGTGCCGAGAAATAAGGCCCTGCTTGCAAAGCGTGATGAGATGCAGGCGCAGATTGACGAATGGCATCGTGCAAGAGCTGGCAAGCAGCATAATGCTGCGGAATATGAAGCATTCCTAAAAGATATTGGTTACCTGTTAGATGAGGGTGATGACTTCGATATTGAAACCGAAAATGTCGATGACGAGATCGCCTTGATCGCCGGCCCGCAACTTGTCGTACCTGTAATGAATGCCCGGTTCGCGCTAAACGCTGCCAATGCCCGTTGGGGTAGCTTGTATAACGCACTTTATGGCACTGCTGGCACCAATGATTTAATTCCTGAAACTGATGGTGCTGAGAAGGGCAAGGGTTATAACCCAGGTCGTGGCGCGAAGGTCATTGAATACGCGGAAAGCTTTTTAGATAGTCATGCACCGCTTGAAAGCCAATCCTACGGTGCTGTTACCCGGTACAAGGTAGTATCTGGAAAGCTGGTCGTCGAATTCGAGGATGGTAGCGAAGGCGGTCTCCGCAATCCTGAACAGTTTGTTGGGTTTCTTGGTGATGCGACTGACCCCTCAGGTGTATTGTTGGT
>CBDUKY010000295.1:0-4661 GCA_965367925.1 uncultured Pseudomonadales bacterium
GCACCACATCCGCCCTGGGTTGCCACCGCACCCTACAATGACCAATACGATCCCAACTCGCTACCATCGCCTGTTCGTCAGCCAACAGTAGCGCTTGAGCAGGCGACCCACCCCTGGTTACAAGAGCATCTAGCGACCGGGCGGAACCAGAGTCATAGTGATCCAAAAAGGCATCGTTTTTTACAAGCAAGCTACTATGGTCTTATGAGTGAAGTGGACGCACAAATGGGACGGTTAGTTTCGCATCTAAAATCAACCGGCCAATGGGAGAATACGTTTTTTATTTTTACTTCCGATCATGGGGAGCAGATGGGTGATCATTGGATGTATGGCAAAGCTGGATTTTTTGAGCAGTCCTACCACATACCGTTAATTATCTGCGGACCTGGTGTTGTTAGTGGTCAGTGCGATGTATTCACTGAGCATGTTGATATCATGCCGACACTACTTGATCAGTTGGGTATGGAAATTCCAAGGCAGTGCGATGGACGTGCCTTGTCGTCATGGCTAAATGGTCAGCAAGCGTCCGGGTGGCGTAATGCAGCGCATTACGAGTATGACTTTCGTCACTCAGAGGCTGAGTCAACCCTGGGCCTTGAAATGGAGGCGGCTTGCTTGAATGTGATTCGAGATGAACATTACAAGTATGTTCATTTCGCAGACCTACCAGTGTTGCTTTTCGACCTTGTTGAAGATCCTGAAGAATGTCACAACATAGCGGCTCAGTCACCAGAGCTGGTTGCAAAGTATGCCAAAATGCTACTTAGTTGGCGTTTGCGTAGCACTGATAAAACCTTGACCCATTTGCGGATTGTTAAGGATCAAGGTGTTGAGCAGAGGTAAGCCAGGACGACTTTTCTTAAATGGCTGGATAGGTGTGTAGAATTACGTTAAAACAGTGCCTACCCCAGCTTTAGATATAGATCTTCAAAAAGGGAATACATGTCCAGTGTCGAGGAACAAAACAGCCGAACGGTTGATGTCTATTCAAAGTTTCTCCCTGAACTCATCATTGAGAATGCCATTGCGGGGCAGGAACTAGCCAACAAATCTTTTGGGGAGCAGTTCCACTGTGCGGTTATGTTCGCAGATATTTCTGGCTTTACACCACTGGCAGAAAGATTCTCGAGTGAAGGTGCGGTTGGTGCTGAAAAACTTACCCAGACTTTAAACGACTACTTCTCCTACCTCGTGGAACTGGTTCGCGCCCATGGTGGTGACGTGGTCAAGTTTGCCGGAGATGCAGTCCTGGCAATCTGGCAAGATGGCACCGAACGGCGAGACCAGGCATTTGCGAGCTGGCGCGCTGCACAGTGTGGGCTCGAAATTCAAGAAACATTAAAAGACTATGAGGCAAGCGGCGTACAATTAAAATTACGGGTCGCTATTGGCGCTGGGATCGTCAATATCGCCCATGTTGGCGGCGTTTTTAATCGCTGGGAATTCTTGTTAGCCGGTAAGCCTCTGGAACAGGTAGGGATCGTCAGTGATGAGATTGAACCGGGTTTCGTTGGCATATCATCCAGATGCTGGGAGCTTCTGACCGAGTACACCCCGGCAAATCCGGTGGGAGAGGAAATCGCCCCGGAAATATTACGCCTGGATAGTATTGGCCCGCTGGAAAAACGCCGTAATCGACCCAGACTGGTCCTTGTTGATTCACAACAAGCATTGTTACGGCTCTATTTGCCGGCGGCGGTAACTCATAGATTAGAAGCTGGTTTAGATCAGTTTTTAGGTGAGTTACGCAGGCTAACTATCCTGTTTGTAAACCTGCCAGAGATCCACTACTCAACAACCGTAGAAACTGCCCAGAAAATTATGATCGCACTTCAGCAGTCCTGTTATCGGTATGAAGGCAGTATTAACAAGTTGAGTGTTGATGATAAGGGTGTGTCTTTACTGGCAGCGCTTGGTCTGCCGCCTCTGGCCCATGATGACGACCCCGATAGGGGAATTAAGGCAGCAATTGCAATTAATACTGCACTTAATGAGCTTGGTATTCGTAGTTCTATTGGGGTTAGTACTGGGCGAGTCTATTGTGGTGTTGTTGGGTCAGAAAATCGTCGTGAATATACCATTATGGGTGACAGCGTAAATCTTGCTGCTCGGCTGATGCAAAATGCCGATGGCGGCATCCTGTGTGATGCCAATACCTTTAATCGAACCTCAGATGATGTGACCTTTTCAGAACCAAGGTTTATTAAATTAAAAGGCAAGGTAAACCCAGAAGAAGTTTATCAGGCGCTCGCCTTGAATGATGATCAGCATGTGAAAGTTACCACGCCCATTATTGGTCGCCAAAAAGAATTGGCTCATTTTGCCGCCCAGGTCGCCAGGTTTGTGGATGCAGATGAAGAAAAATTTGTACTTATCGAGGCGGATCAAGGTTATGGGAAAACACGCTTAAAGGAAGAATTTCTTGTCGCTCTGGAAGCCGAGTCTGTGCTTGTATGCCAGGGCAACGCAGATGCTATTGAGCGTGCAACGCCGTATTTCGCGATACGCAAGATGCTCAATGATTTGCTGAATTTTAAGCCAACGACCACAGCGGAAGCAGCCCGTTCTTACTTGCAGCGCTTATTACAACATTCCGATACCTTAAATCTACTGCCACTACTCAACTCAATCGTAAATATTGATCTAGAAGAAACCAGCTTTACCAGTCAAATGGAAGGCGAGGTGCGTGCAACACAAACTGCCAGGGTCATTATAGAAATCATCAAGCGGGTTGCGAGGCAGCAAAAGTTCGCGGTAGTTGTCGATGATGTCCATTGGCTTGATTCAGCGTCCTGGGGCATTCTGGCGGCACTAAATCGTCAATTGCACCCCTTGATGATGGTGTTGGTAACCAGACCCATTCCTGAACCACCTAAAGAGCTTGTCGATCTGATTCGGCAACCACATGCGGAAACGCTTACACTACAGCCCATGTCACCGAAGGAAATTGTCGATCTCGTTTGTATGCGGTTAGGTGTGAAAGTTTTACCTGATGCAGTAACCGAGCTTATTCAGACCCGGGCAGAAGGGCATCCTTATTTCAGTGAAGAGATGGGCTATGCACTTCGTGATAACAATATTATTCGTATCGAAGATGGTGTCTGTGTCTTAACGGCGAACACCGACGAATCAAATGACAATGTGATTGACGTGCCTGACACAATTGAAGGCCTGATCACCTCCCGGATAGACAGGCTAAATGCGTCCCAGGCAACAACGATTAGACTCGCCAGTGTTATTGGTCGCAGCTTTAACTTGAGCCTGCTACAAGCAATCTATCCTGTACCTATAGATATTGAGGAATTGCAGCACCAGTTACGAGAATGTGAAACCCTGAATCTGGTCTCCCTGGAGGAAGCAACTGACGACCCTGTGTACTTTTTCAAACACAGCATCACCCAGGAAGTGTCCTATAGTCTGCTACTAAATGACCAGAGAATGCAGTTACATGGTCAGGTAGCAGACTGGTATGAGTCAGGGCGGCAGGCGAGAGTTCCTTATGCCGCCATAGCCTTCCACTGGGAGCGGGCTGGACAATATGACAAGGCGCTAAAGAATCTGATTCTCGCTATTGATGAGGCGCTGGGTGAATATGCGAACCATGATGCTGAAAAACTCGTTAAGCGTGCACTTAAGTTTGCTGATGCTCATCCAATTTCTATCCGTGACCATGGTATCCTTCTAAGCAGACTAGGTACCGCAAGAAAAGCCCTCGGTTTTCTCGCCGATGCGCAGGCGTCCTTTGAATCTGCTGTCAGTGAGTTTGGTTATCCCTATCCGAACGGAAAGCCAGGTCTAATTGTTTCGATCATCAAAGAAGCCCTGAAGCAATATCGATTTGCCCAGACCGGCAAGATTAAAGGCACAGAAAACGAGGATCAGACTCAGATATTGCTAGAGGCATCCAATGCCTTTGAGCAGGCTAATATCATTTATTACTGGGCCGGAGACAAGTTAAGTACGCTTTTCTCCTGTTTGAAGGCCGCGAATATCGGCTCCCAGACTGGCATGCTATCAAGCCCGGTGATTACAACCCACGCTAACCTGGCGATTGTTTGTGGCATTGTCCCGTTACGCAAGGCTTCTGAATACTATGTTGCACTCGCCAAGCGGCAAGCGCGAGAGTTTAACTATCCGCCAACCACCTCACTAGTGATGTTGGCGAGCGGTACTTACCGTAATGGGCTTGGTTCCTGGGCAGAATCTGAGGCTGATTTTAAGATTGGTCTGGATATCAGTGAAAGCCTTGGTGATGAGCGAGCATGGGCGACGCTTACCTCTGCCAGAACTTCCATGCTAGTGATGCACGGCAGACTGGAGGAGGCGTTTATTTGTTATCAACAGATGCTGAAATCTGGCCGTCGCAGACAAGACCCTCAGTCAATTGGTTGGGGAACCCTGGGTCAATGTAGAGTGTTGGTCCGTCAGGGTAGGACCGAAACCATGCCCGAGTTGCTTGCAGAAGCGAAACCCATTTTGCCGGATTTACCACTCAGTCAGCGCATCGACTACCTGTCTGTACTCGCCATTAGTCAACTTATGGAGGGCAGGAAAACTGAAGGTCTTGAAAGCTTACAAAACTGTATCGATATACTACAGAAGCCAGCGCAGGTGATTTTACATTGTGGCGCAGTACAATTGGTCACGGCACTGCTTATGTT
>CBDUKY010000296.1:0-4652 GCA_965367925.1 uncultured Pseudomonadales bacterium
CCAATCGATTTCGTTGCCGACGGTCAATCCCTCCTGGGATATCGATACCGCTCCAGAGCATGCCATGCTGGTTTGCTAGAATGCCAAAGTATTGAATCGTATTTAGCTGGTCACCACTTGGATTGGAGCCAATAGTAAATCCCGCAGCGAGCTTACCTGCCCAGCGTTGGTCTGCCCAGAATTCACTGCTGGCATCAGCGAAAGCTTTGAATTGAGCAGAGACAGAACCCATGTAGGTTGGCGAACCAAAGATTACCGCAGCTGAGGAAGTAATGGCTTCCATGGTTTCGACATTTCGAAATCTGCCATCGATGATGTCCTTGTTTTCTATGCGTAATAGTTGTGCTTGCCTATTGTTTGATTGAATACCTTGCGCGACCTGTTCAGCGAGCCGGGCTGTTGAACCTGTACCACTGTGGTAGACGATAGCGATTTTTTGATTGTTCATGTTTCTTCTCCTTGATTTCATTTAGTTTGATGGCTTTGCGCCTTGATGGTGATGAATATGCCAATTGCGATGACACCGGCCCCTAGCCAGGTCGTTAGTGCATAACGTTCGCCGAGAAACAAGGTGGCACTTCCAAGACCGACGGCGGCAGCCACATAACCCATCTGGCTCAGTAACACCGGTCCGCCAGATCTTTGCAGACGATAGACAAAGGGAAAGGTGACACCTGATATCAGCATTTGCATGACTGCTACATGGCTGACTGGTGTGATGTATTCGAGCGGAATTCGATTGTGTTGGATGAGCGTTAATACAAAGTAAATAGCGCTCGCCAGAGTATGCCCCCATAGTGCTAGCACACTGGGTGGCGTATTTTCTGGCCAAAATAGACTGCGCATGATATTGCCAGTTGCCAGGGCTATTGGAATCCCAAGTGCGAGTAATAACCAGATTGTGTCGGGGCCGGTAGGATTTGTGCCACGTGTCAGGCTGATGATTGATGCGCCAAGTAGACCAAGTCCGATACCGATAAGTCCTGTCCAGCCGGGAGTTTTCATACCAAGAAAAGTCGCAAAGAGCAGGGTAAATACGGGTGAAAGTGCGAACATCAATCCGACATAGCCCGCACCCAGTTGCGGCATCACGGAGTAAATTAAGATATTTGGTACGACAAAAGAGATAGGTGCGGAAATTATCGAATATTTGAGAATCGCCTTTGACGGTACTTTCAGCTGCCCCTTGATGAGGTTCACAGGAATTAAGATTGTAAGGACGCCAATCGAGACAACCCCCGCCCAGAGGAGTGGGGGTACACCTGCAGTCAACGCAAGTTTCCCTAACGGAAAATTCAGGCCAATAAGAGATCCACTAATAAGTAAGAGGATATATGGAGGCAGCGGTTCTGTTTGAATCGCCTCCGGTGTATGGGTCGTGCTGACTGATGACATTTTGTTGCTCCAATTTCAGTGTTGGAGCTAGATTAATCTGCTAACTAACGAAGATAATTAGTCTTACAGAGAAAAGACTTGTCACGGTTGTTTACTAATAGCGTCTGTGCCAGATCAATTAGTCGAGCTGATCCCAATAGGGTGTATCGGTAAATGCTTCTGCTAGATAGTCAATAAACGCACGGACCTTCGGCGATAGATGGCGGCGCTGGGGGTATACAGCATAAATTGAAACTTCCAGTGTTTTGTAGTCTGGTAATAGCGCAACAAGACGACCCTGTTTTACATCTTCTCCAACGATAAAGCTGGGCATCCTGGCAATGCCGCCACCTGCAATCACGGCCTCTCGCAATGCGAGAGAATTACTAAATTGCAGTCGGCTAGTAACAGGTACCTGTACTGACTCGTGATTGGTTATCGTGTTGAAGCTCCAGCGGTGGGTGGATTGTTGAAGGCTATAGGTTGCAATCTCATGACTCGTCAACTCATCTGGTTGCCGGGGAGTGCCAGCTCGCTTCAGGTAATCGGGCGAGGCAACAATCATGTGATGACAAGGCGCTAACCGGCGAGCAATCAACGAAGAGTCAGGAAGCTCACTGATCCGAATTGATACGTCAAACCCTTCATCAATGACGTCTAACTTGTAATCGCTCAAGTCCATTTCGACATTGATATCAGGGTATTTCTGCATAAAAGCGGGTAAGCGTGGTGCGACATGCAGAATACCAAATGACATGGGCACGTTGATGTGTAAAACCCCGCTTGGATGCTCCTGGAGCCGTGAGATTTCCGCCCGGGCTTCATTTATGTCGTCTAGACCCCGTTTACATCGTTCGTAAAAAATTCTGCCAGCTTCCGTGAGGCTAAGTCGTCTGGTAGTGCGATTCAGCAATTGAACACCTAAGGATGCTTCCAATCGGGAAACATATTTACTGACAACCGGACGGGACTGTTTCAGTCGCTCTGCTGCCTGGGTAAAGCTTTGTGCGTCTACAACGGCGACGAAGACCGCGATGTCGTTAAAGTCATCCATGGAGAGATGATTAGTAAATATTTAGAAATAGAGTCTTACAAATCCCGCTAATTATCAACAGCAGTGATCTGAATAAGCTAGGCGTCACATTAATAGTCAGGAGCTTAAGATGTTGTTACTACGTGGTATGTTTTATGCGCTACTTGTCTTAACGATGGTCGAGACGAGGGCAGAAGATATGGCAACTGTTGGGGTTAGCCCCTGGGGTGAAACCGATGAAATTGGTCGCTTGAATTTGATGACCAGGGCCTCGAAAGCCAGCGTACTGGCCCGGCTAGGAGACGCGGAAATTTATGATTTGTCCGTAGAATATTTTATCGGCATGCCAGGTTGGCAGGCAGCAGGTGATCCACATTACCGAATTTGGATGACTCACACCCCGCACGGTACATTGATTGACGATCCTCTCGGTGTCGGTAAAGACATGAATGCGCATGTGGGATATACAGGTTCAGCTGTGTCCATGTATACCCATTCTGGCACTCATATTGATGGGCTCGCACATTTTGGCCTAAATGGAAAAATCTGGAATGGCTTTTCTGCGCAGCAATATCTAGGCGATAGAGGTTGGAAGAAAGCCGGGGTTGAAACTATGCCGCCGATTATCGCCCGGGGTGTGTTGTTAGATATTGCCGCTGCGAAGGGATTAGAGATGTTGGATGATGGTTATCGGATCACTGCGGAAGATATTCAGCTAGCTGCTAAAGCACAACATATTGAATTCGCGAAGGGTGATGTTGTGCTAATTCGTACTGGTCGAATGCGGGTCTATGAGGACAGTGCTCGTTACATGGAAAATCCACCGGGCCTGGGATTGGCGGCAGCACAGTTCTTGATTGAAAAAGCAGGTGCGATGATAGTTGGCGCCGATAATTTGAGTTTCGAGGCGTTTCCATCGGAAGTCAGTGATAATTATATTCCTGTGCATACATACTTACTTGCACAGCAAGGCGCACCGATCATTGAACTTGCCTGGCTTGAAACACTGGCTGCAGATAAGGTTTATGAGTTTGCATTTATCACAGCGCCGCTGAAGTTACGTGGTGCCGATGCCGCACCAATTCGACCAATAGCCATACCGTTTAAATAGCGAATCGTTGACGGGCTGCTATCAGCATTGTCTGATAGTCAGTCCGTCTATTTCTTGAGTTTTTGTCTACCGATTGCAAACTATAAGGCTGCGGATATCAGATGGCAATAAACGCCTCGGCCTGATCGATGTTACTGGTGTGGGTGCTTTGCATCTCTTTGAGTGCAGCGATCAGTTCCTGATCTGCAATGGCTAGTAATAATTCGTCTAGCTTACGTACAACCCATGCTTGACCACGATTGAGAAAAGCTAATCGTTCATGAAGGTCTTCGATTGCCATACACTTCTCATAGAAGTCACCTACCTTTTTGCTCGGTGTGCCACCCAGACGTTCAATTTGTGTTAACAACATTTTGCAATAGCGGGTCTCGTCAGCCTTAATGTGGGTGAGTAGCGCGACCGTCTCTTCTCGATTCGCCAGATCCTCATCGAGCTGATCAATTGAATCGAGGGCAATACGCGCGCCTGCACGCTCTGCTTCTAGCAGTGCTTGAAGTTTCGTGATTGTTTCTTCCATATTTAAATATCCCCAGTATGCGGGATCTGTTTCGTGAGCCTGACAGGGCGGAGAAGCGCTGGGTCTTGGTTCGCCATGTGGCATATCTTTGGCATCAGGCATACTAGGCTCCAAATGATTGATGACAACTCACAGATTAGCGATCACCACCGGATCCCTCAATGGAAGATTTTGCATGTTCGAGTTGAATAGACCTATCGTTCCTCGTTGATGCTTCTCTTTCAATTACCTGGCCAACATAGCGACATAAAGAAAGTGCCACATATTCCTGGAAATGATCAGCAGGATCGAACACACCAGAAAAACCTTCCTCAATCCCAAGCAACGCTGCTCTCAGCTCTGTGCTGGGGATCTCCGTTGGCAGGTCAGTGATGGTTAGTAGTTGATTCCAAAAGTGATTTGCTTCCATCTAGCTACGCCTCACGCCTACCACACGGAGTCGACGTATTTTGTTGAATGGTAAAGGCCATTCAATTTCTTCACCTTCCTTCAAGCCAATAAGCGCAGCACCGACCGGCGCGGTGACCGATACCTGCCCAGTCGTGCCATCAAGTTCATTTGGATAGACAAGTTTTAAAACGAGGGTTTCATCTGTATCCAGATCACGGACATGAACC
>CBDUKY010000297.1:0-4638 GCA_965367925.1 uncultured Pseudomonadales bacterium
TGTCTACGCAGTCCTAGACCCGACGCTGGGTCAAACAATCCACCAATACCCAGCGTTGTATTTATCGCAACTCTGCCTAGATCACTCAGACTCGCCAACGGCTTACCTTGCAAGAGATTGTTAACGCTATTGTCGATATCACCAATATTGGCGAAGGCATTTCTGATAGCTGTGCGGACAAACCTCGGCAGCACTTTTGTATAGGCTGTTGCCACAGGTTTCAATACAATGCGATCCGCCGTGTCATTTAGCTTCTGCATTTTCTGATTGAGTGCAATCCATGGATCAGGGTCACCCGCTTCAGACGCATTCGCCACGTTCGCAAACATCAACGTTAAAAGCACCACTAACCTAGTTAGAACCACGTTTCACTACCTCCTGCCATTCTTTCTCTAATCGTTTTGCTGAAATCGGAACGTGGGTTCCAAGGGGCTGAGCAAATAGCGATACCCGCAACTCCTCGATCATCCAGCGGTACTTTTCAACATCTGGTGAATAACTTCTCATATCATCAAGGCGTTGGCAAAAACCCTGGACGACCTTAGTAGACTCAGTATCACGGTCTTGATTGCCTTGCATTTTTTCCAATCGGTATTCAATCGCCTTGAAGTATCTTGGGTACTGCTTTAACCATGCGAGCGGTACGCTGCGCAGGAAGCCTGGACCGATAAGCAGATCCATTTGTTCAACAATATCTTTGTAGACGGCTGGATGCCGCTGCTTTGTCTTTGATTTTAGCGTCTCATCAATGGCAAGCGCACGCTTCAACACATCTACCAGCAAAGCCGCCACCTGATTCGCCGTGTGCATCAAATTTTGCCGCTCTTCAAGCCGGGCGGTAAACAGGGCTTTGGTATTAACCACTGGCTTCCCTTCCAAAAAGGTATAACGAAAAATGCAGTCAACCAGATCAGCTTGTAGGTCAGCCTTTAGACCACGGGTCGCATAGTAAAGCGAGATTTTTCCAAAATCTGGAATATTCTTCTCCAGATATTTCTTCTGGTCTTTTAACTGCAACATAAACAAGCGCAGCAAACCCTGCTGTGTAAGCTGTTTCGCAAGCCGGGGATTGTCCTTGATCTCGATACTGACATCCTCGCCGTGATCGACAATCGCCGGATAGCCTTTCAACTTCACACCGGCTTGCTTGAGTTGAATCACCTCTGGTAATTCACCAAAGCGCCAGTCAACAATGCCAGATTGTTCCAGCTGGTGTTGATCCCGTTTGTCGAATCCGGCTTTTGCATCTGCGTCATGTGCCTCACGCATTTCCGCAAGATTCCGACCAGATGCGACAACCCTACCCTTGTCATCCAACAATTTGATATTCATCCGCAGATGCTGATCAATTGACGTGGTATCGAAATTTTCAGGGCTTACTCGAACCCCGGTTTGACGAAAAAGGCGTTCTGCCAGGGCTTCCGTCAAGGTGCGGCCATCATAGTCCAATCCATCGACAGCGCGTTTCGCATAGTCAGGTGCTGGTACAAAGTTTTTACGAATCGCCTTGGGCAACGATTTGATCAGTGCCAGACACTTCTCTTCCAGTAGACCGGGGATCACCCAGTCCAATTGCGCATCCGGCACTTGTCTTAGCATCGCCAGAGGCACATTGAGGCTAACGCCATCATGTTCATGCTGGGGATCAAAATGATAGTCAAGATTCAACACTGTATCAGCAACCTGAATCTGGTTCGGATAGAGCTTTTCTGACAAGGCAGGTACCTGCTTCATCAGTGTATCCTTCTCGAGATACAGTAGCTTTGGTTGCTTCACCTCAAAGGTTTTTCGCCATTGCTCAAGGTCGTAAGCACTGACGATATTTTCCGGCAATCGCTCATCATAGAAGCGATAAACCGTATAGGAATCCACCAGAATATCTCGCTTGCGCGATTTTGATTCGAGCTTTTCAATTTCATCAACCAACTGACAATTATGTCGATAAAAGCCCGCTTTAGACTGCAGTTGTTGCTCCACCAATCCAGATTGAATAAGCAGATGTCGGGCTGTGGCCGGTTCAACTGCGCCATAGTCCACCTTGCGTCGTTTTACGATCACCAGCCCATAGAGCATGACCTCTTCGAACGCTAGCACCTGCCCCCTTTTAGGATCGAAGAAGGGCTCATGGTAGGTTCGCTTCACCAGATGCTGTGCAAGTGGCTCAATCCAGTGGCTTTCGATTTGCGCCACCATTCGACCAAATAACCGACTCGTTTCAACTAGCTCTGCGGACACAATCCATCTGGGCTTACGCTTAAACTGTGAGGAGCCTGGAAAGATATGATGTCGACGATTTCGAGCACCAAGGTATTCGTTGTCATCATGTTTCTCACCAATATTGCCAAGCAGACCAGATAAAAGCGCAATATGAATCGCCTCATAGTCAGCGGCATTGTTATTAAACTTGAGTTGCAGGTCCTTACAGGTCAGTTGCAATTGACGATGGTTCTCTCGCCATTCAATAAACCGCATATAAGAAATAAAGTTATCCCGGCAATAGCGCCTGAATTGATTGTTGGTCAGATTCTGTCTTTCTTTCTGCAAGGTCTCCCAGAGATTCAAGAGTGCAGAGAAATCTGATTGTTCATCCCAGTGCTGTCTGTGTTTTGTATCTGCCGCCTGCTGATGTTCGTGTGGACGCTCCCGCGGATCTTGAATTGCCAGGGCACTGACAATCGTCAAGACTTCTGACAAGCAACCGCGCCTTGCAGCTTCAAGTAGCATTCTGCCAAGCCGAAGATCGACAGGCAGTCTGGCCATCTCTTTGCCGAGCCGGGTGATTTTCTTTTTTGCGTCAACTGCTTGTAGTTCAATAAGCAGTTGGTAGCCATCATTTATCTGACGCTGCTCTGGCTTTTCAATAAACGGAAACTTTTCTACCTCGCCAAGGCGCAGGGTTAGCATTTGCAAGATTACCGCTGCGAGATTAGTTCGCAGAATTTCTGGGGCTGTAAATTCTGGCCGACTAATAAAGTCATCTTCGCTGTATAGTCGAAAACAAACCCCTTCACTGACTCGTCCACAACGACCTTTACGCTGATTAGCACTTGCCTGGGAAATTGCTTCGATGGGTAACTGTTGAACCTTGGAGCGGACCCTATAGCGGGAGATTCGTGCAAAACCCGGATCGATTACATAGCGAATACCTGGCAGGGAGGTTTCTGCCACATTGGTAGCAAGTACAACCCTTCGCTGTTGGTGCTTCTGGAATACGCGATTTTGTTCCGCGACACTCAAACGTGAGTAAAGCGGCAAGACTTCCAGATTATTAAAATTGGCCTTTCGGATAAGTACTGCCAGTTCACGAATTTCACGTTCACCTGCAAGAAACACCAGCACGTCCCCTGAGGACTTCTGCTGCTTTTCCATCTGCTGAATCTCATGCAATGTATCTAAAATACTTTGATACATCAGCTGGTCAGTATCTTCTGAGCGTGAGTCCTCCATTGGCCGGTAATGCACTTCCACCGGGAAGGTGCGACCGGATACTTCTACCACTGGCGCATTCGAGAAGTGGCGTGAGAAGCGTTCCACATCAATGGTCGCCGATGTGATGATCAGTTTTAAATCCGGACGGCGAGGTAATATACGTTTTAAGTAGCCGAGCAAGAAATCGATATTCAAGCTCCGCTCATGGGCCTCATCAATGATGATCGTATCGTACTTCTCAAGAAATCGATCTTGCTGGGTTTCCGCAAGCAGGATGCCGTCTGTCATCACCTTGATGTGGGTATCTGGCGAGGTCTGATCCGTGAAGCGAACCTGATAACCAACCTGTTCGCCAAATTTGACATTCAATTCCTCGGCGATCCGGTGTGCCACTGTCCTTGCTGCAACCCGTCGAGGCTGCGTGTGACCGATAATGCCGAATACACCACGACCCAGCTCTAAACAGATTTTTGGTATCTGGGTGGTCTTACCGGAGCCGGTTTCTCCAGCAATGATGACAACCTGATTTTTACTAATTGCCTTTTTAATATCCTCAACACGTTGACTAACTGGCAGTTGGGCCGGGTATTGCGGCCTGGGTAGCTTACCTGCACGAGATTCAGCTTCAGCTATCGAACGCTGGACCTGTTTCTGTAGACCACCAGCAACCTTTCGACCTTGCATGGCTTTGCCAAGTCGAAATCGGTCCTTAATCATGCACGCAGAAAGCAATTGTTCCTGCGAAGCTTGCAACTGGCTGCTCACGAGGTACCTGTGGTGTGGGGGATAATCTGGGAGCGGATGATAACGCGAAGTGAAATAGAAGTGCAGTACCCATCTGACTAGATAGGTACTGCCGTTAAAGCTAGTGTGAGGTGAAGAACTACTTAGAGAGGTAGTTCATACCATCTTCGATGCCGCGAATGGTCAGAGGATACATCTGGTCATCCACAAGCTTTTTCGTCAAGGCAACTGAGTTCGAGTACTCCCAGGTATCAAGGGGCGTTGGATTAATCCAAATAACCTTGTCAAAGGTGTCTTGCACCCGCTGAAGCCAGACAGCACCCGCTTCTTCATTCCAGTGTTCAACACTGCCACCTGCATGGGTAATTTCGTAAGGTGCCATGGTGGCATCACCAACGAAGATAACCTTATAGTCATGGGTGTATTTATGAAGCAGGTCAAAAGTATCAATCCGTTCACTCATAC
>CBDUKY010000298.1:0-4638 GCA_965367925.1 uncultured Pseudomonadales bacterium
CAAAATTCGCATCCTAGCTCCGCGGCTTACGCCCTACGTGAATCGCGGCAATACCGTTTAATAGATTGTGGTACTCGCATCGTTCGAATCCAGCCTCTTGCATAAGCTGCTTCAAGGTCTCCTGATCAGGATGCATCTTGATTGACTCTACGAGGTATTGATAACTGTCAGCATCGTTGACAAGGGCCTTGCCGATTTTTGGCCAGAGTCCAGCAAAAGAATCGAAGGCTGACCGGACAAGACCATTTTGCGCTTTAGAGAATTCCAGTACCACCAGTCGGCCGCCAGGCTTTAGGACCCGCAACATGGATTTAAGCGCAACTTCCTTTCGGGTTACATTGCGCAAGCCAAATGCCATGGTGATGGTATTTAGTTGATCGTCAGCAAAGGGTAGACGTTCAGCGTCCGCTTGCAGATAGTCAACATTGCCAACCAGACCGGCATCGATAAGCCGGTTTCTACCTTCTGCCAACATGGAATTGTTGATATCGCAGAGGATCACCTTGCCAGTGTCTCCCACCAGCGGTGCCAGTTGAGCAGCCAGGTCACCAGTGCCACCTGCAAGGTCCAGAATAATATGGCCTTTTCTTGCGGAGGTGAGTTGGACAGCGAATTGCTTCATCAAGCGATGGCTGCCCAGGGACATGATGTCATTCATCACGTCATATTTGCCAGCAACCGAGTGAAATACTTCTGCAACCTTGCTTGCCTTTTCTGCAATGGGTACCTGTTGGAAACCGAAGTGAGTGGTGTCGTCTACAGTTTCACCTTGCAAAGTATCGTCTTTGGCGGCGTCTGGCTTGTCTGAGTTATGTTTGTCCTGATCCATTTGGCTATTCTACGCTCTGTCGGCCACAATCAACATGCGTTTTACGTTTTCGCTGGGCGCTTCTGGTTGAAATGTCGACGACAAACAGAAACATATCTGTCATTGCCGCCAATTTCGATCTGATCACCTTCTTCTATGACCTTTCCTGCCTGATCAACCCGCAGCACCATGGTGGCCTTACGACCGCAATGGCAGATGGCTTTGATCTCTTTTAGATTGTCAGCCCAGGCAAGCAGATATTTGCTGCCTTCAAAAGGTTCCCCCTGGAAGTCTGTACGCAGACCATAGGCTAGTACGGGAATATTGAGTTCGTCCGTAACAAGGCCGAGCTGCTCAACCTGGGCCCGGTCTAAAAACTGTGCCTCATCAACCATAACGCAACCAATTGGCGCTGACTGATGTTCCGTATGGATCAGATCAAATAGGTCAATACCGGGCTTAAATATGCTCGCCGCGGCTTTTAATCCAATCCTTGAGGTAATCGTGCCGCTTTCAAAGCGATCATCGATAGCCGGGGTCAGCAGCAGGGTTCGCATACCCCGTTCCTGATAGTTATAGCTGGATTGCAGCAAAGAGGTGGACTTACCGGCATTCATGGCGGAGTAGTAGAAATATAGCTTCGCCATGTGAGGCTTCCTGATGTGTGCTTGTTGTTAGTTGGTGAAGTCAGAAGCGGTTAGATGGCCATTTGGCCCCTTAGTGACCGACCGCAATGAATTGTGGCTCACGGCTTTTCCCTGCCAGTTCCAATTGTTTTAAATACTTTGCCCACAATTCATCCTGCTGACTGCCAAGTTCATACAAATACTGCCAGCTGAAAATGCCTGTGTCGTGCCCATCTGAAAAGGCAATACGTATGGCGTAGTGACCCTGGGTGGTGATGTCAGCAATTTTCACCATTTTTTTGCCGTGCTGTAGAACTGCCTGATCGGCTGAATGGCCCTGAACCTCAGCAGAGGGGGAGTGAACCCGAAGGAATTCTGCTGAGAGATTGAATACGGTGCCATCCTCGTATTGCAGTTCAAGGACGCCGGAAACCTGATGCAGATTTACATTCTTTGGAATCATTCGTTGAGTTTAAAGAATGTAACGGCTCAGGTCTTCATCGCGAGCGAGATTCGCTAAATGTTTTTCAACATAGTCGGCATTTATTTCAACAGCGTTTTCTCCGGCTGCATCACCACTTTCAAAAGAAATTTCTTCTAATAGCCTTTCGAGGACGGTATGCAGTCTTCGCGCGCCGATATTCTCAGTTTGTTCGTTGACCTGCCAGGCAATCTCAGCGACCCGCTTGATACCATCTTCCGAGAATCCGAGTTGAACACCCTCAGTTGCGAGCAATGCCTGGTACTGCTCGGTGAGAGAAGCATCTGGCTCGGTCAGGATGCGAACAAAGTCTTCTACATTCAGCGCATCGAGTTCTACCCGGATAGGTAGCCGACCCTGGAGTTCAGGAATCAGATCCGATGGCTTGCTCAGATGAAATGCACCGGATGCGATAAACAAGATGTGATCGGTTTTCACCATGCCGTATTTAGTCGACACATTGCAGCCTTCGATCAGGGGAAGCAGATCTCTTTGTACCCCTTCCCGGGACACATCAGCACCACCACCATGGTCTGCGCGCTTGGCCACCTTGTCCATCTCGTCGATGAAAACAATGCCTGTTTGCTCAACCGCTTCAATAGCCTGAACTTTTAGTTCATCTTCGTTAATAAGTTTTGCAGCTTCCTCGTCAGTTAGTTGCTTCAGTGCGTCCTTTACCTTGAGCGTGCGTTGCTTTGTCTTACCGGGATTCATGGTAGAAAACATATTTTGAAGCTGGCTGGTCATTTCTTCCATGCCTGGCGGTGCCATGATCTCAACACCCATGGTTGGTGCTTTGAGTTCTATCTCGATTTCTTTGTCATCAAGATCACCTTCTCGCAATTTTTTCCGAAACAGCTGGCGAGTGTTGGAGTTTCGATCACCAACAGAGTCCTCTACCCGTGCAGGTGGTAGTAGTGCATCAAGGACTCTTTCTTCAGCCGCATCGCTAGCGCGATCAGCTGCCTCTTTGATTTTCTGCTCTCGCAGCATTTTGATCGAGGCTTCAATCAGGTCGCGAATAATGGACTCCACGTCCCGTCCAACATAACCGACCTCGGTGAACTTTGTTGCTTCGACCTTGACGAAGGGTGCTTGAGCCAGCCGCGCAAGGCGACGGGCAATCTCAGTTTTACCCACACCTGTTGGGCCAATCATCAAAATATTCTTCGGTGATATTTCGGCCCTGAGCGCAGGATCTAATTGTAGGCGACGCCAGCGGTTGCGAAGCGCGATGGCAACGGCACGTTTTGCGGCAGACTGGCCCACGATATGTTTGTCCAGTTCATGTACGATTTCCCTGGGTGTCATGTTTGACATTGAATAGCCTCAGCCTAAAAAGTGATTTCTTCGATGGTTCGGTTTTCGTTTGTATAGATGCAAATGTCTGCAGCAATCGCGAGACCCTTCTCAACAATTTCTCGTGCACCTAGTTCAGTGTTTTCTTTCAGGGCCCGGGCAGCAGATTGTGCAAAGGGTCCACCAGAGCCAATGGCCATGATGCCGTCTTCTGGTTCAATAACGTCGCCGTTACCAGTGATGATGAGTGAAGCGTCCTTATCCGCGACAGCGAGAAGTGCTTCGAGACGACGTAAGGCCCGATCAGTTCGCCAGTCCTTGGCCAATTCCACTGCAGCTCTCACCAGATGCCCCTGATGCTTTTGTAGTTGTGCCTCAAATCGTTCAAAGAGAGTAAAGGCGTCAGCTGTACCACCAGCAAAACCGGCAATAACCTGGTCATTGTGAAGTCTACGCACCTTTCTAGCATTACCTTTCATGACGGTATTGCCCATTGATACCTGCCCATCACCGCCAATCACGACAGAATTTCCCCGACGGACTGAGAGTATGGTTGTGCCCCGGAATTGTTCCACGAGGTTTCCTTAAAATACGAATAGGCTAATGAATGTTGGGGCAGGTGGTTTGAATTTCAAGCTATCGCTTGATGCGTAGTTGGATGGACTCGATATTCGCTTCAGCAAGGCTGTTCTTAGCACGGGTCAGTTCTAGTTTTGAGTCGAACGGTCCGACCATAACCCGATGCCAGGTACCATTTTGGTGCTCTACCTCCTTGGTGAAGGCTTGCATACCAGTAAGAATCAGTTCCGCTCTGAGGCGATTGGCATCATCTGGTGATTTGAAAGAGCCTGCCTGTAATAGGTAAGCGTAGTTGTCCTCTGCGGGGACCTTTTCGCCACTCTCGTTAAATTCTTCCACAGGTACTTCTGCTTTAGGGAAAAGGTCGTAAAAAGCATAGTCCATTTCGACGATTTGTTTATCGGAGATGATTTCGGCTGTTGGTTTATCAACCATTGCTGCGGCATCAGGAGGTACTTCCTTCCAGAGGTAGATAAGAAATGCACTGAATAGTCCAAGACACAGGCCAAAGAAAAACCAGGCGACTTTTGGCATTCCCTCAGCGGCAGGGGCCTGTTGGTTTGGCTTCTTGGCAAAATCCTGGGTCATGTTGCGTTATCGCTTAGTTGAATCGTCGATGTTGAAGTGGCGGATTGTAGCAAGCTGTTAGAAAAGATCATAAGGGTCTACGTCAACTGACCATCTGACATTTCTACTTGATGTGTCTGTCTCGGCGAGTTGGACACATTGTCTGAGAACCTTCTGCAGGGCTGGTCTCTCACCACTACTGAAGAGTAATTGTGCGCGATATTTTCCCGCCAGTCTTTCCATGCTTGATGGAAATGGTCCTAACACCTGGACAGAGG
>CBDUKY010000299.1:0-4628 GCA_965367925.1 uncultured Pseudomonadales bacterium
TTTTTATATATTTCCATTCTACGTGCATTTATCAGTTTCTGAGGATATACGATAAAACATGCAATTAACGCCGTTCAAGTTTAAAAAACCAGTAGATCGTCCCTTTATGTTCACTAGTTTCGTGAGTACGATTGATGGCAAAGTGATCGTCAAGGAAAAAGGGTATTGGCCAATCGGCACAACTGCAGATTATCAATACTTTACACATTTAAGAGCGCATGCTGACGCGATCGTTGATGCAAAAAATACAGCCCTGCAGTTTGGGAAATATACAATTCGTACAATTCATGACAAGTCCTTTCAAGAATATCGAAAAGAAATTGGAAAGGAAGGTGTGCCAGAATATATTGTTCTTACTTCAAGTCCAGATGAAGCATTGCGGTCGGTGTTGCAAAATGATCATGGATTTGAGACAAAAGTATTGACGCCAGAGACTGGATCAAAACGCCTTAGTATTCAAAATTTTATCGGCTACCTCAATCAACAAGGGTACAAGCATGTATTCATTGATGGTGGTCCCACGCTAATTGCACAGTTATTAGAAAAGAAAGTTTTGGACGAAGTTCATCTTACCGTCGCTTCAAAAATATTTGGTTCTGTTCCAGGCAAAACGCTGACGATGACCGAAGGGATATTGTTCCCACCGGATGAAGTGCCGAAGTTCAATCTCGAAAGTGTTGATCGGATTGGGGATGATGAGGTTGTGTTGCGATACTCACTTCCACGTATTGAAAGTCGTACGAAATGATCAAAAATTACGCCGTGGTCTGGTCTTAGGATCAATTTCTTTTTATCTAATTTTCCGAACGACATTGGTTATCGTCTGAATATGATAACCGGCGACGAAAAGAAAACCAGCCAGACTCACGATAGCGAGGGAAGTAGAAGCTAATATATATAACTTGCCGGGGGTATCCGTTATCGAGTGACTAACAATTCTCAATATTAACAGTCGAGCGACGTAACAAGCATTCAAACCCGCTAAAGAACTAAACAGGATAACGAGATGAACCAAACCAAATTTGAATTGACTCATCTCTAAAAAGATCCAAGACCCAATCGGCGAAAAAACTAGCCGCACAACCACCGGGCCCAACATTTCTTCACTGTTCCTAAGCAGGTGAATTTCTGCCTAAAGTGGGTCTATCCTGGTAACCTGTCAGGACGGGGTTTAATTAGTATTGAAAAATACAATGAGGCTAAAAGAAAAAGAGAAACACGCCAACAAATACCTGCAAGCCAAAGTAAGGCGATGTATAGATCAGCTGGAAACATTGGTAAAAATGCGCATATAACCGCGGCGATACTGACAAAAATATAAATTCAAATAGCACCAGTTGGTAACGTCAGTTGCCCCTCAGTGTGGCCAGGTGCAACCCGGGTTATCACTGCAAGAATACTTCCTCCTAGGGCACCGATTGTGAGCGCATGTATGCCCATCGAGGGTGTCAATGACTCGAGCCCTGGTAAGTATCCGGCATCAAGTAACAAACCAATAACTATCCAAAATGCCCCCAGGTGTAGTGACCATAACAGGGGGGCTTTTCGTGTCTTCCAGCCCTGCTAAAACCATAGTCTGATTGTTAGCAAAATAGCTGATAAGAAGCTAAGCAATCCAATAATCAAATCTGCCTGCCCCCGGAGTAGGACACGGCCTATTGTTAGGCGTGCAAGGCATCCAATACTGCTGCATCATAGGTGTGTGAGTTTGCGCGTTAGCCACTATTGACAGACACGCTGCTTAGACAGTCAAGCCAAACAACTTCGCAGCATTGCCTCCCAGGACTTTATTGCGGCGCTCCTCGCGCATTGGTGCGAGGGCCGAATGTACTTCTTGCATCGCATCCGCGTGGGAATCGATATGAGGATAGTCGCTACCCCACATAAAGTGATCCTCACCAACCAGGTCACATTGGGCATCAATAGAACGCTCGGATGGATCCATCACAAACCAGAAATTTTCTCTAATGTATTCACTGGGTTTACGTTTGAGACTGACAGCGCCACCAAAACGGGCATATTTTTCATCTAGTCTGTCCATCAGATAAGCCGCATAGCCCGCGCCAGATTCGACGATGGCTACTTTCAATTTTGGAAACCGATCAAACAGACCGTCGCACACCAGGGCTGCAACAGTCGGCATCAATTGCATAGTGCCGCCGAGACCAAAGGAGAAGACCGTATTCATAGGTTCCGTTGCCGGATCCCACCAGTGACTTGCGGCTGGATTCACCGGGCGATTAAAACGGACGATAAGGTGAACACAAATAGGCAGGTCTGCTGCAACCATTTCTCGCCAGAGCGGGTCGAAATCTGGATGAGAGGGACGTTTGCCATTAACAGGCTCTGGTGCCAGGAACATGCCCTTAAAGCCGAGTTTGATACAGCGCCTGAGTTCCTCGAGGGCGAGGTCCACGTCATACAAGGGAATGTGGGCGATGGGGATAATGCGGTCTTTCGCAGGTGATGCGAAATCCCATTGCCAGTTGTTATATGCACGGGCATAGGCCATTGCGAGCTCTGGGTCTTCGGGTTTATCCCAGAGAATGCCAATGGTGGGAAATACAACACCGGCATCAACGCCCCAGCTATCTAACAGTTTTACTCTGGCGTCGGTATCATAGCTTGCTGGTGGGCAGCCTTCTAAATAAGGTACTTCCGGACGGGCAAATAAATCCATCGCATCATGATCGACACCACCGAGTAGGGCGAGTCGACCAGCCATTAATACTTGATTGTCGACAATGAGCTCTTCTGTGCCTTGACTGTTTTGCTTGATGGTGATCGACCGGTCCTGGTACTGGGATTCCAGATAGTTGTCCCACAAGTCTGCGGGTTCCATAACGTGTGAATCCATGTCGACGATATATGGTCTGGTCATTACATTCCCCCGGGATTACTGATCACTTGATGTCAGTCATCAGTTTCAATCAACACAAGGTGCGCTGGTTGAAACCCAGCGTTGATCAGTAGCTTTGATATAAAATATACGGTCTGCCTGTGAAATTGTCGAATGTTTGAGAAGAAATTGAATTTGTTGTTGAACACTGTGTAAATATACAGTATAAATTCACCTATCAAGTTGTCGAACCAAATACTGCCTGGTTGAGAATCCTCAATTAGTGTAGAAGCAAAGATTTAAGAAGCGAAGATCTAAGCAGCACAATACACAAATAAATACAGAAATAGATACACAAATAAAGCACAAATAAAAGCACAGAACAGACACAGCACAGCTAAAGCAAAAGGAACAGGTATGGCAGATTCAGACTCAACTCAGAAAGATAAAGCGCTCTCAGCAGCACTCTCCCAGATTGAACGCCAGTTTGGTAAAGGTACGATCATGCGTCTGGGTGATACACCTCAGGAACGGATCCCCGCGATATCAACCGGTTCCCTTGGCCTGGACGTCGCACTCGGTATTGGTGGCTTACCACGCGGTCGTATTGTAGAAATTTACGGTCCTGAGTCTTCCGGTAAAACGACACTCACGCTGCAGGTTATTGCAGAAGCCCAGAAGGCTGGCGGGACCTGTGCCTTTATTGATGCTGAGCATGCCCTTGATCCAATCTATGCCCAGAGTCTCGGTGTTGATATTGAGAACCTGCTTGTTTCTCAGCCAGACACAGGTGAGCAAGCATTAGAAGTTTGTGACAATCTGGTCCGCTCCAGTGCCCTTGATGTCATCATTATCGACTCGGTTGCTGCACTCACACCAAAAGCAGAAATTGAGGGTGAAATGGGTGACCACCATGTTGGTCTGCAGGCACGTTTAATGAGTCAGGCACTTCGCAAGATGGCGGGCAATATCAAGAATTCCAATACGCTGGTGGTATTTATCAACCAGATTCGTATGAAGATTGGTGTGATGTTCGGTAGCCCTGAAACCACGACGGGCGGTAATGCGCTTAAGTTCTACTCTTCAGTTCGTCTGGACATTCGTCGCATAGGCTCTATCAAGGATGGGGATGAGATTGTTGGTAATGAAACCCGCGTCAAAGTAATTAAAAACAAGGTCGCACCACCCTTTAAACAAACTGAATTCCAGATTATGTATGGCAAGGGTATCTATCGCCTTGGTGAGGTAATTGATCTTGGTGTACAGATTGGCGTCGTAGAAAAAGCAGGTGCCTGGTATAGCTACAAGGGTGAAAAGATTGGTCAAGGTAAGAAGAATGCCGCTGACTATCTCGCGGAAAATGCACATCTTGGTGAGGAAATTGAGCAACTGGTACGTGCGAAGTTACTCAATAGAGATGTTGCGACCGATGAGGATCTAGAAGATAACGTGACGCCTATTACCTCTGGCTAATGCACTTTTAATAATCTGTCCCATGTGACTATGTCTTGTATCTATGTCTTGTAACTATGGCCAGACTCACCAAAACCGATGTTCGTCGTGCTGCAATGGATTTGCTGGCACGACGCGAACACGGCTATCAAGAGCTTATTCAAAAGCTTAAGAAGCGATTTTCCAAACCCTGGATTGAACTCCCACCGGCCGAGCATGAATCTGGCGACCTGGTGCCTGATCTCCCAGTAGATGGGCACACAGATGATACTGCACCCGTTATCGACCTGATGTCCTTGATACAGCAGGAAGTGGACAAGCTTAATCAGGAGGGATT
>CBDUKY010000300.1:0-4617 GCA_965367925.1 uncultured Pseudomonadales bacterium
AAGGCAAATGGCTAAAATATGCCCTGAATGCAGTGCAAAAATCCGCCCAACAGAAGCGCTCTGTGATGACTGGCAAGATCCAAACAAGGCTTTCGGGTGTCCGAATTGTAAAACCTTTCTCGTCAAATCGCCTAATACGGGGGTGCAAGATGAGACCAAAACAACCATTGTTAGCGCAGGCATTTTCGTGCCTGCAGCGATGCTGATTGGTCAGTATTTCCGGATAAAAGATCCAGTCACACTGATGCTGAGTTTGATTATTCTTGGCGCCGCCTTCATGCTCCTGTTTGCGGATATCTGGCCTGCTAAATCTAAGCTGTATAAATCCCCGTATCAGCCACACCACCCAGAGGATGCAAAGGAAAGTGAGGCGAGGTAGGGGGGCTTTTAGCCTTTATCAAGCCAGGCGCCGCCAACACCGACGGTTTCAATATTTAGCTGACCGGCTAATCCAGCGGTGCGATGGACGGATATTTCTTGCATCAGCGGGGATTGGAACATATCCATCATGGCTTTTCTTGATGGATACATGGCGATAGCCACTTCATCCCAGAGTTCTTCCACCTCGCCGAGCATTAGACGCTCAACATCGCCAGCAAACATGCCACCACCGCCAAATTCTACTAATAGTTTTGATACAGCTTCGCCGTAGATGTTGTAGGCTTCACGGCCACTCAAGTCTGTATCACGACCATCCTCGTATTGAGCTTTCGGTTTGAATTTCAACAGATTAACCATATAGATTGGCTGGTCAGGACCCGGCTCGAAGAAGCCCGCGATCTGTTCTTCAGTTGGCAATACGCTGTTTTTAACTTCCATGGTGCTCTCCAGTCACGGCATCTATTGGGATACTAGTTTGGCCAATAAATATATTCATCACCTTCAACATAGGGTTCTGTACCGGGTTTGTCGATAAGAATTGGGCCATTCAAAACGCTGGGCCAGGCCGGTGGTGCCTGCTGCGCATTATGTGCATCAAGGAGGTTCTCCATTAACTCCACCTGCTGTGGATGCGATGAGGCCAGGTTAACCTGCTCGGTTGGATCATCGGTTAAATTAAACAGCCAGCGTTTGTCGGGTAGGTCTGCGCGAATCATTTTCCAGCCCTTGTGAAGCACTGTTTGTTGATGCCCCTCACGCCAGAACAATGTGTCATGGGGCGCGCCGGTCTTTGTGCCGTTGATATAGGGGAGTAAATTAATCCCATCAAGTTGTCTGTCCACTGGAAGCCTGGCTTTGGCGGCTGCAGCAATAGTGTGAAATAAATCAATATGGTGGATTGGTGGCGTGAAGGAACGTTTTCCCTCGATTTCTGCTGGCCAACGAGCCATGTAAGGCACGTGGGTGCCGCCTTCAAAGTGAGTCAGTTTCCAGCCGCGGAAGGGCTTGTTGATATTGGGCAGACCAATATAGTCCGCACCGCCATTGTCGCTGGTAAACAGAATCAAGGTGTTGTCTGCCAATCCATTGTCTTCAAGAGCTTTTGTCACCTGACCTATACCGCGATCGAGTGCTCGAATCATGGCCCCGTAAGTTCGCAGTGTTGGATCAGCAATATGCGCAAGCGCATCGTAATCTTCCTTTTTTGCCTGTAATGGATTGTGTACGCCCCAGTGTGCGAGATAGAGGAAGAAGGGGCGATGCTTATTGGCTTCAATCACCTTTACTGCTTCGTTGGAATAGTAATCTGTTAAATAGCCATCTGGTTGAAACTTTTCACCACCATTAAATTGTGCCGCATACCTTGCAGTCGCCCAGACCATTCGGTCGACCCTCGCCCCTGGAATGGTGGCATTGACGACCTGCGGGTCATCTTTAGGTAGGTAAAGGGTCCCCGCTAAATACAGGCTGTCGTCAAAACCCTGGTTTTCAGGTCGCATACCATTTGAGACGCCAAGGTGCCACTTACCAATGTGTGCCGTGTAGTAGCCAGCATCCTTAAGGACTTCAGCGATGGTCACTTCTTCAGTTGGCATGCCGAGATCAGGCATGTCAGGTAGGCTGCTTGCCTCATCGAGATCAATATAGAAGGGAAGTGGTGATTCCTGCTCATCTTCCATCCATTGGAAAATAGTCGGACCTACTTTGAATATCGGTGTGAATTCAAAACCAAATCGGGTCGAGTAGCGGCCAGTCATCATCGTTGCCCTGGAAGGGGCACAGACTGCGTTGGCTGCATATCCATTTTCAAAGGTCACACCATGCTCGGCAATCGCATCAATGTTGGGTGTCATGACACTACCGTCGGCAGCGCCACCGTTGTACCAGGAAACATCGTTAAAGCCGAGGTCGTCCGCGACGATCAAGATGATATTAGGCGGGCGTTCGTTGGGCGGGGTACTGGCAGTCGCTGGTCCTTTTGGCCAGCTAACGGGGCGGTTTGGTGGGATCGGGTCTCGAAGGTCGTTAATAATGGGTAGAGCCCAGACAAGCAAATCAACCTTATTTTGCCAGCCTACAAAGCCAAGGGCTGCGAGGATTAACAAACTCGCAATGAATTTTGTCATGGCGTTTGTCTCAAGCGACGAATAACAATGGTGAGTAATATGATTAGGGCGGTAAAAATTAGTATCCCAGGTACAAAATAGCGATCGGCCCGTTTACGTAAGCCATTTACGAGTACCTGCTTACGCTGGTCATAGTTATCGGCGACGGGCAATACCTGGTATTCACGTTCATAAGTAGCATAGTCTGCCTTCATCTGAGCAAACCGTTCTGGCTCTTGTTCACGAAGGTCATTGCTCTCGCTGGGGTCGAGCTTAATATTGAATAGATGCCATTCGTTGTCTCCAACAGGGCCACGATTGCGGATGAGTTTGTAGTCACCCTTAAACAGTGCTGCATTACCGCCAAGCTCATAACCAACGACATCATCTTCTTCTCTAACCCTGGCAGCGGTTCCCTTCAAAAGTGGTGTTAGTGAATGACCTTCAAGTGGCAAATTGGTTGGATTTTTGCCGGGCTTTGTACCTGTTAGCTCAAGGATTGTTGGCACAATATCTGTGACATAGGTGAAGCCTGGGTCTACCTCACCACGCCGGTCTGTTTCGATACCGGAAATAATCATAGGTACGCGCATGCCACCTTCACCACTAAAGAACTTGTAATAAGAAAGTGGTGCAACAGCGGCGCTCGCAAAGGAAGGACCAATCATATTATAGGAACCTGGCTCACCGAGAGTTTCTATATCCGTTGAGTAGTTGTTCTGTTTTAGCCACCACTCAAAGTAGGCGACCGCCAGGGGTTGGTCTTTTACCGTGAGGAGGTCTGTCGGCTCTGCGCCATTGTCAGAGGCGAAGATAAAAATCGTATTCTCAAGTTGTCCGGACGATTCAAGGTAACTAATCAGTCGACCAATATGAAAGTCCATTGCCTCGATCATGCCTGCATACACAGCCATGTTCTTCGCTTCATAAGCTCTTTCCTCTTCCGTTAAGGCATCCCAGTCTTCGGTTGTGCTCATGGTTTCCAGATTTAAACCAGCGGGTACAATTCCCTTCTCAATTGCCCCTTGATAACGCTGTTTGCGCAAGACTTCCCAGCCCGCTTGATAGGTTTCAAGATAGTTGTCAGTAAATTCTTTAGGTGCTTGAACTGGAATATGGACTGCCTGAAAAGCGACATAAGCGAAGAAGGGTTTGCCTCTTGATTGATCTGCCTCGATATAACTAATGGTCTTATCAACAAAGGTTTTAGACGAGTAGAAGTCTTCAGGTAAGTTCGTAGGTAGACCATTTTCAAACCAATTGGCCTTGCTATAGGCTGGGATGTAGGGTTGTTGTCGCCAGTTGTCTGCACCAGTATCAGCAAGGATAAAGGTTCTATCGAAACCTCGTGCTGAGGGCAGGGCGTTTTTGGTTTTACCCAGATGCCACTTACCAGTCATGTAGGTTGAGTAGCCATTCGACTTCAATCGCTCAGCGATGGTCAGGACATTTTTACCTAGTTCTCCCGCGTAACCAGGTGCGGACTGCTGCTCGGCGGGAATCGACTCCGGCATGTTGGCAACGCCGGCGCGATGACTATCGACCCCGGTCATCAACATGGCCCGTGTTGGTGCGCAGCTAGCGGCTGTATGGTAATTGCTAAATCGAACCCCTTGGTCCGCTAGCTTATCGATATTCGGTGTAGCTACCTCGCTACCAAAGGCACCAATGTCTGTGTATCCAAGGTCATCAGCGAGTAGTAGGACAACATTAGGCTTTTCTGCCGCAATCGCTGGATGGAAGGCCATGCCGAGGGTGCATATCAGGAGCAGTTCTAAACTATATGTTTTTCTCATAAATATAATGGTACACATTAAATTAATGGCAGTCATTATTTTAATGTGTAATTATGCGCTATCTCAGAAGAGGCGGATTTTTAGTGAATTTAACAACAAGGCTGCGTTCAACAGGCATGCGGGTTATCGGTTCGGCCAGGCTCCTTGCCATCCGCCGCGGCCGGGCTAGATTAAAGCGCAAGCTGGGCAACGAAAGGCCGAGGGTGCATTACTTTCACCAGGTCAATGATCCCTATAGCCATCTCGCGGTGCAGAAAATAGCTGCATTGATGGCGTCATACAGAGTGTCCTTTCAATTTCATCTGGTTTCAGGTCCAGATGCGGCATATCAGGGT
>CBDUKY010000301.1:0-4602 GCA_965367925.1 uncultured Pseudomonadales bacterium
ATTCGAGTCAGTCATAAACCGGAACAACACATACTACTGGTTCAAATTAAAATTGATGAGCCGCGCCATCTATTTGCCATTACCGAACGCATTAAACGAATATTCGATCTCGAAGCAGATCCATCAGAAATCAATGGGGTGTTAAAAAAGGATAAGCATTTGAAGCTGTTGGCAACCCAGAACCCAGGTCAAAGATTGCCTGGTAGCTGGAGTCCATTTGAAGTTGCGGTCAGAGCAATTGTTGGTCAGCAGGTGTCAGTAAAGGGCGCGACAACAGTGATGGGTCGAATTGCCGCGGCCTATGGTAGGCAGACAGATCAGGGTCTTTGTTTTCCGACACCGGAGATGCTTGCAAGTCTCGATGTCCAAAAGATGTCTATGCCGCGTGCCAGGGCCCAGGCCATTGCTGATATGTCCAGGGCGGTTGCTGATGGCGCCATTGTCTTTGATGCAACCACGCCGACGGCGGATCTGGTTGAACAACTAAAAACAATAAAGGGTATTGGGGAATGGACGGCGGATTATATTGCCATGCGGGCACTAAATGATCCTGATGCATTTCTCCATGGAGATCTTGTGCTGCTAAAGGTCGCTAAACATTTATTCGATCTCGACTCGAGTAAAGCATTACTTGCATTATCAGCGAACTGGCGCCCCTGGCGTGCCTATGCCGGTATGCACCTCTGGCGCCAGGCAGCTAAATTAGATTCGATCAATGACGGGAAATAATATGGAATATACCTATATGGACTCCCCAATAGGCCAACTTTTGTTAGCAGGCGTTGATGAGACGCTACACTATGTTGGATTTCCTGAAGGTAAGGGTAAGGTCGTACCTGTTCCAGACTGGGTATCTAACGCTAATAGTTTGTCGACAGCGAGGATGCAATTGGCTGAGTATTTCGAGGGTCAACGTAAAACATTTGATCTGGACCTATCCCCATTCGGAACTGAGTTTCAGCTGCAAGTGTTAGCCGCGCTACAAACTATTTCCTACGGACAAACATGTAGCTATGTTGATATTGCAAAAAAAATTGGTCGGCCAAAAGCGGTTAGGGCGGTGGGCGCCGCCAATGGTAGAAATCCACTACCAATCGTGATTCCTTGTCACAGGGTAATCGGTGCTGACGGCAGTCTAACTGGTTTTGGTGGGGGTCTTGCGACCAAACAATGGTTGCTACGTCATGAAGGCAGTCTGCCAGCAGACGCTCAGGCTGACCTGTTTTAGTTGTGCTCCGGCCAGCCGCATTTTCTTAAGCCTCGTAGTTACAAACCTCGGCGAACAGATCAAAGTAATTAGGAAAGGTTTTTGCCGTTACCTCAGGATTATTGATGGTAATGTCAGCATCACCTAGTGATGCAAGAGAGAAGGCCATGGCAATACGATGATCGCCATAGGTATCAATGCTTGCCGACAAGAGCGTCTCTGGTGGTTCAATAACGATATAGTCATCGCCGGTTTCAACTACTGCACCTAACTTGCGGAGTTCTGTTGCCATTGCGAACATGCGGTCCGTTTCTTTGACTCGCCAGTTATAGATGTTGCGAATTCGCGTTGTACCTTTTGCAAATAACGCCATGGTGGCAATGGTCATGGCAGCGTCGGGGATATGATTCAAATCCATATCGATAGCAGTCAACTCCGCACCGCTAACATCTACATAAGTGTCGGCCCGGTCCACCTTCGCACCCATAGCCTCGATAACCTCCAGAAAATCGAAGTCACCTTGAACGCTCTGGTTGCCGATGCCATGAACTCGAACCGTGCCGCCGCTAATGGCTGCGGCACCGAAAAAATAGGAAGCGGATGAGGCGTCGCCCTCAATTAAATAACTGCCAGGTGATTGATATTTTTGCCTGCCAGGAATGGTAAAGGTCTGATAGTTATCATGTTCTGCCGTGACACCAAACCTGCGCATAATGTCCAACGTCAGGTCCAGGTAGGGCTTGGAAACCTGCTCGCCAATGACGGTAACAACGCTATCGTTCCTTGCCAGGGGTAACGAAAGTAATAGCGATGTCAGATATTGGCTTGAAATATCACCTCGAATTGAGACTTCTCCACCGCGAATATTGCCGCCTCGAATGCGAATTGGCGGACAATTGGCTTTGCCTAAGTACTCTGTTTTTACACCTAGTTGCTGAAGTGCATCAATTAGATGATTGATCGGGCGCTCTTGCATGTACTTGTCACCGTCGATAGTGAACGTACCTGGAATCATGGCTAACATGCTGGTCAAGGGGCGAATAGCGGTACCTGCGTTGCCAAGAAAAAATCTGGTATCGTTAGGTGCTGAAAATAGCCCATCGTTGCCACGGACCTCACAGCGCTGCCAATCTGCAGACAATGAAATGGCAACGCCTAGTTGCTGCAGAGCTTCAACCATTCTTTCTGTATCTTCGCTTTTTAGCAGGTTGGTAAGCGTGGTTTTTTCTTCACAAAGCGCGGCAAGCAAGAGAGCTCTGTTTGATAGGCTCTTAGAGCCGGGTAAGCTGATTTCGCCGTTAATTTTCTTTACGCGCGGTAGGGTTAAGTTTGTCACTAGTAGATCCAGGCTGGTGTCGGGTCCGCTTCCAGGCGGTGTAAAAAGTTGATGATGTTATCATCGACTTCTCGAATAGGTGGTTTGCCAGGTTCTTCTAGCAAGATTCTTCCAGTTGCATTTTCAATGCTGAGGAACAGTTCAGATTCCGGTTCAGTGGTGGCAAAGAAAACCGTAAATGGCAGTTTTGCTCGATTCTTCATTAGCAGGTGGCCGATAAGATTTTCCAACAACCGGGTAAAGTCTTCCTCGTTCCAGAGTTGGATGAGGCTGACTAGACCTTCTTCAGTTTTTCCCTGTAGTGAGCCGGACCAAAAGGCACTGAAATAAGCCTGAATATCGGGGTGTATTTCCGCATCGGCAGCATTGCCGAGGCCGGAGAAGTCTAGTGGTTTTGATTGCTCGATAGGTCGCCAGTGAGTCTGGCCATCTTGTTGATGAAATTCGCAGGCGGAACGCCATTCCGGATCATGGTCTGATACGAAATAGCGATCAGGTGTTACCTCAAGGGCCTTGTTGATGAACCGTTCAAGGCTCGATTTTACCTGATCCATATTGTGCGTCAGAGAATTCAAAAGGCGCATTATACCTGCTTTCATCGCCCCTGCGGATGAAGCCCATATCCTTTTTGCCTGGGTCTCTGCGAGGTGGACGTCCAATCTGCTTGAGTACCTGCTTGCGTTCCTCAAGATTCAGATTCTTCATTAAGATGATCATTTGTTCGTGCATTTGTAATTGTACAGCCTCGGAACTCTTTTGTAGGGATTTAAAGGCTTCCCGGGCAGCTGCTTCATCAAATGGTTCAGTCAGTAATGCCTGTTCTAAATGCCTTTGATTATCCCTCAGTTCTCGAAACAGACGCTTCGATTGCTTAAAGTCATCTGCGAATAGTGGTCTTAGCGCCCGGCGACGGTCCGGTTCAAGGTGACGGATCATTGAGCTGAATTGAGGCATTGGGTTGCGCCGGCCATCTTCTCGAACCAGAAATCCAATTGCCGCGCCGACAATCAATAAATTAACAGTAATCGAAACCACCAGTGCAATGTTCTTTAGCTTGTTATTCATCAAACACCTCCAGCGTTTCGTTAGTTAGTGCCATGATTGAGATTTCCTCATCAAGGGTTATCTCCTGATCTATTTGCATATTCATGCCGATGGTAATCCCCAGTAATAGTGGTAAGCATGCCGCACACGCTGGACGCCAATAGCTACTGGTTGAAGAGGGAATTAACCAGGTGACAATTTGCTCAGCAAGGGAGCTTTTTTGTTCGACCTTGTGATCTTTTACCTGTTGTGAAATCCGCGCACTCAGGTTTGTCAGGTTATGGTCTGGCACCGTAAATGCCGATAGCAGTTGATCGAGACTGGATGCTTGCTCGAGTATCTGTTGACACTCAGGATGCTTGCTGACGAATTCAATCGCCTCGGCTCGAACGGTCTCTGGCCAGCGGTTAATATCTCCGCCATAAGCTTCTGCAAGGCTGATAAAACGTTCCATCATGTCGATATTCCTCCTCTGGTCTCACCCGCTTTTTCTGCTGCGAGTGTGTCTTGCATTTGTGCTTTCAATTTTCTTCTAGCCCGTGAGAGCAATGATTCTAGTGCTTCGACTGATACTTCCATGATGATACTTGCTTGCTTGTTCGACAAACCTTGAAAATGACAGAGCACAAGCGCGCTGCGTTGTCGCTCAGGGAGGTTTGCAACTGCTTGCTGAACCATGCGTCGATGCTGGTCAGCGTGCAAGTCTCTTGCGAGGTCTGTATCAGCTGTTGCACTATCGATTTCATCAGTGGCACTAAAGGTCTTTTTGCGAAATAGATCGATGCATAAGTTGTGTGCGATCTGATGTAGCCATGTACTCAAACGGGCTTTGTCTGGATTAAATTGAGCAATTTTGTGCCAAAGCCTGAGAAATACTTCCTGGGTAATATCATCGGCATCGGCACTGTTGTTTACCATGCGATAGGCGAACTGATTGATCATGGCAATGTGATGATCAAGCAGGCAATTGAATGCCTGTTGATCACCTTGCTTTACCCTGGCAACCAGTAACGCC
>CBDUKY010000302.1:0-4582 GCA_965367925.1 uncultured Pseudomonadales bacterium
GAGCGTGTCGGCGACAACACAACCATCAAAGTTGATGTTCGGATCGTCGCGGCCACTAATCGCGATCTTACCGAGGAAGTAAAGCAGGGTAGATTTCGAGAGGACCTCTATTACAGGCTAAGCGTCTTCCCCGTTGAGGTACCACCCTTGCGCGACAGACAACCAGATATTGGCCCACTTGCCCAACATTTTCTGAATCAGATTTGCGACCAACTTGGACGTGAACGCATAAAGCTTACCCAGGCAAATGTCCAACAGCTTTGCCAACATGATTGGCCAGGGAATATCCGAGAACTAAAAAATGTTATTGAGCGTGCTGCGATTTTGAGCCCTGGAACAAAGTTGCAGCTAGATCTGTTGCCTTTGGATGTTAGTTCAAAAAATCCAAAAATTGCTGAAAACTACCTGCAGGATCAAGGCATACTCACCGACCGAGAATTGAAGGCTATTGAGAAAGCCAATTTGATAAAGGCTTTAAGAGCAACCAATGGTAAGATTGCCGGAGACAGCGGTGCAGCAAAATTACTTGGCATCAAACCTTCTACGCTGACTTATCGGCTCTCAGTACTCGCCGTCGACAAACAGACTTATACAAATAAATTGGCACCATCTAAATCGAGAGACTAGACCTTATGGCTGAAACTGGTAGCTGCTTCTGTGGCGAAATAACCTACGAGATAACAGGCAAACTCTATGATGGCAGGTCTTGCCACTGCTCTCGTTGCCGCAAGGCTTTTAGCGGTCAGGCGTCCGCTTACGCAGAGGTGTGTGCGGGGGAATTCAGATGGCTAACTGGTGAAGCATTACTTACGTCCTTTAACAGCCAGGAAGATTTCGGCTTATGTTTTTGCTCCCGATGTGGCTCCACGCTTTGCGGCACCTACAAGGGTCAGGTACATGGCGTCACCCTTGGTTGTCTTGATGGCAGTCCAGACATTGTGATTGAAAAGCATATTTTCGTTGGCTCAAAAGCTAACTGGGAAGTCATGCCAGATGTAGACAATCAATTTGACGGAGCCCCTTCATGAAACAGTTGTACTTTGTTCGCCACGGTCAAACCGAATGGAACGCCATCGCTCGCATGCAAGGCCAGTGGAATTCTAATTTAAATGAATTGGGTAGAGCTCAGGCCGACGTCAATGGTCAGTTGCTTAGCAAGCTCAATATCGAAACGATTTATGCATCACCATTGGACCGCACGCGTCAGACCGCAGCGATCGTAAATAAACACCTGAATCTACCCATTACTTATGATGACAGGATTATGGAATGGGATTGTGGCGACTGGAGCGGCGAGCTATATGCAGACGTAGCTGTGAAGTGGAAAGCAGAATGGGATCAATGGCAGGCGGACCGCTTTAATTATCGCGGCCCAAACTGCGAAAACTATCCAGATATGTTTGAACGCGCAGCCCCTTTTCTTGAGGAAGTTAAAACAAGCGAGGCGAGCCGTATCGCAATCGTTTCACATGGCATGATAAGCCGGGTCATGATGGCGCACCTACTCGGATTCGACGCCCAACAGACTCTGGATATTCACGTTGCCAACGATACGGTGTTCCAGCTTAATATCGACGCCGATGACGTGTCCGCATTCCACTATATTGCTGGCAAGGGCCCCCATCCCGGCATGCAACCGCCAGCCTAGATAATGTTCTTAGATTCTGACCATACCATTCAAATCTAATGGGTTATTGCCCTTAAGATATCCCGGCATGATGAGCGCCACGAAAAGGAGGTTTATCATGAACTACATCAGAAAATCTGAAGACCGTGGTGCTGTGCAATTCGATTGGCTAGACACTAAACATAGTTTTTCCTTTGGCAGCTACCATGACCCACGCCACATGGGCTTTTCAGCCCTACGCGTAATAAATGACGACACCATTGCACCTGGTACAGGTTTTGATATGCATGGTCACCAGGACATGGAAATTATTACTTATGTCACTAGCGGCGCGTTACAACATAAAGACAGTATGGGTAACGAGTTTATTGTGGCGGCTGGCGATGTGCAGCGAATGTCCGCTGGAACAGGGATCATGCATTCAGAGTTTAATGCATCGACAACGGATGCCGTCAAACTCCTGCAGATCTGGATTCAGCCAGACCGAACTGGGCTAGATCCCAGTTATGAGCAAGCGCAGATCCAACAGTCAGAAACCCTGACCCCATTAGTCACAAGCAATAATGTTGGAAATTCCCTTAAACTGCATCAAGATGCTGGTTTGTACCGACTGCAACTGCAGGATGATGAATCCTATCAACTGCACGCAGCACGGCGCGGATACTTGCACCTTATTTCGGGGGTGCTGACCATCAACGGCGAGACCTTCTCGGCTGGCGATGCTATCGGCGTCTCAGAGACGGTACTTGATGTGACTGCTAGCGGAGAAAGTATCGAAGCGCTCTGGTTCGATTTGCCCTGAGGGCAGATGGTCCTGATCCGATTGCTAGAATATTTCTAGCATCGGATCAACTTGCCCTAGCACCACCTCACCCTTTGGGGTGCGAATCGTAAGATGCATGGCTGGCGATTCACCCTGCACAAGAACGAGATGATCTAAGCTGCCATACAGACTGCGATGTAGCTCGGCATCCGCGGTAATAATTTCAAATGACACAAGCTGACACCCTTCCGGACTGGTTTTCGCCGGATGTATCGTCTCTAGCCAATCAATAAAAAAGGGGCCCTCACTGATGCCTTTAACAGCGAGTAGTTGCCAGGTCAATCGCTCACCAGCACCGTTTTCTCTTGATGCATCAATGACCTTGCCTGGCTTGAGGTTCTTAGCGACAAGTGAAGTCCATAGGCTATGAAGATTATCTGTCCTCACCGCCCAGGAAAGTAGACCAGGAGCTTTTAGCGCCTGAAGCTTGCTACCAGTATTGTTCTCAAGAGGTTGATCTGGATCAGGTGCAATAATTTCAAGGTAACAATCCTCTCCTAACGACATTAATGCGTTGCGCGTACCCTGACCGGGGTGAGACCCAGACATCTTTGCAGTAACGCCGGTAAGGTTTGCTATGGTTGCAATGCCCTCGGCCAGGTCCGAGCAGGCCCACATAAAGTGATCGATCTTCATTCATACCATCCGGAATATCTGTTGGTGCTATTTCGTTTACTGCAAGCATATCGCAGCGACATTATGACGCGCATATGTAGAAGAAAGAAACAGGTCTCACATACAAGCCGGCAGTTTGAAATACCTGGCAGGTGTAGATGGGCCCGGTACTACCGGAAACCCATCTACAATAATTAGCTCGCGGCTACCGCCTGAGGCAAGGCTAAAAGCGCATCAACCTGTGATTTCGCTGCTGCAAACACCTCTTCCGGCGCACCCTTGGAGCCACTGACATCAATATGATGGATGCGTTTTGCGCCTAAAAACCCCATCACCTGCTCAAGATGGCGACTCGCAAAATCATAGTCGCTACCGACCGGCGTGCCGCCAGTTGCAGTTGCTATGTAAACGTCTTGCAGTTGAGTTAATCCAACTGGCCCATTAGCACCATACTCAAAGGTCACACCATTTCTGGCCACATAATCGACCCACTGCTTGAGATAAACAGGTATGCCAAAATTGTACATTGGTAATCCAACCACCAGGGTTTCAGCTGCCATTAGCTCGGCAATCAATTGCTCAGACAGGGCGAGATGTTTATCCAGGGTCTCAGATCGCCCGTCATTTTCATAGGCACGGGTATAGAAAGAAAGTAAATCTTCCGGGGCCATCAACGGAAAGTTTTCATTAGCAACATCCCTATATATCACCTGCTGATCCCCTAGCTGTTGAACCAGATAATCACTTACCTTTCGACTATTACCAGCTGGATTTGCGCTTGCATCTATGTGTAAAACAGTCATTTTGAATTCCTCCTTGGTTTCGGTATGACTAGTCTACGGCTGTAGAAACGTTATATAAGCGGTCAGCTTCGTTTAGAATGTTCAAAAATCCCGAACAATTGATTTGAGTAGATGCTCATGGCAAAAAACCCAATCACCATTGAGGCATTAGAAGTTATTGACGCAATCGAACGCCGCGGCAGTTTCGCCAGCGCAGCAGAAGAACTTGGCAAGGCAACCTCAGCCTTGTCCTATATTGTCCAGAGACTTGAAGAGCAGTTAGCCGTGAGTTTGTTTACCCGCCAGGGAAGACGCTCGGTCCTGACCGCCGCAGGCCGAACGGTACTTGAGGATGGTCGGATGATTCTCGCGGCAACCTATCGCCTCAAAGATAAGACCCAGGAAGTTGCAACCGGGTGGGAGCCTCGACTTAATATTTCTGTTGGTGCCCCTTCAAACTACAGCTTTTTTTTCGACATTATCAAAGTGTTTTTGGACACCCATCCTGCAATTGAGCTCGATATTACCGAACATATACTGAATGGCGGCTGGGAACTACTTGAACAAGGTAAGGTAGATTTGATCGTCAACACCTCAGGGCCAGTGCCTAAAAATAAGGGCTATCGTAGCGTCAAGCTAGGTACCAATGAACTTGCGTTAGTGGTTTCTAAACAGCATCCACTGGCCAAATGGAAAGATGACAGAGAAAAACTTGCAGCACTGATACCGAAAGCC
>CBDUKY010000303.1:0-4579 GCA_965367925.1 uncultured Pseudomonadales bacterium
CTGATGGGCTGGACCGGCGGATATGTGTTGCTCGCCTTGTGTCTTGCTCCCTACTTGAGGAAGTTTAATCGCTTTACTGTGCCAGACTTTGTCGGGGAGCGTTATTACTCGAGTGCTGCTCGCCTGGTCGCTGTGGTCTGTGTGATATTCATTTCGTTCACCTATGTTGCCGGTCAGATGCGTGGTGTTGGGGTCGTGTTCTCACGCTTTCTCGAAGTTGATATCAATACAGGGGTGGTGGTCGGGATGGCCATTGTATTTTTCTATGCGGTGATGGGTGGCATGAAAGGTATTACCTATACCCAGGTTGCACAGTATTGCGTGTTGATCTTTGCTTATCTGGTGCCCGCGATCTATATCTCTTTGATGTTAACCAACAATCCATTACCAATGTTTGGCTTTGGTTCAACCATGACCGGTGAGGATGTCTATCTGCTCGATAAGTTAGACGGGCTAACGACGGAGCTAGGCATGACAGCTTTTACGGCAACCAACAAATCTAGCATTGATATGTTTTGTATCACCGCTGCATTGATGGCCGGTACCGCAGGTCTGCCTCACGTTATCGTGCGGTTTTTTACTGTACCGAAGGTACGTGATGCTCGAATTTCTGCGGGCTATGCGCTGGTATTTATTGCTCTGTTATACACCACAGCACCTGCCGTTGCCGCCTTTGCAAGAATCAACATCATCAATAATGTTAATGAAATGAGCTATGTTGATGCGCCCGAATGGTTTGGCAAATGGGAGCGGTCTGGCTTGATTGCCTGGCTTGATAAAAATGCAGATGGCAAGGTTCAGTATCGTGGTGGTAGCGCTATTGCACCTGCATCGCCTGAGTTTGTTGAAGGCGTAGGAAAGTCCGGAGAGCGGAAACTTGCCAATACACCTACCAGTAATCAGAACGAACTCTATATAGACCGAGATATTATCGTCCTTGCTCATCCTGAAATAGCCCAACTACCTAACTGGGTGGTGGCACTCGTCGCTGCTGGTGGGTTGGCTGCAGCGCTCTCGACTGCAGCAGGTTTGTTGCTGGTGATATCAACGGCAATCTCCCATGATTTGCTGAAGAGTACCTTCATGCCACAAATTACCGAAAAACAAGAGCTGCGCTATGCTCGAATTGCCGCGGCAGTCGCTGTCGGTATTGCAGGCCTGTTTGGTATCTATCCGCCAGGCTTTGTTGCCCAGGTTGTCGCCTTTGCCTTTGGGCTGGCAGCAGCAAGTTTCTTCCCGGTTATTCTGCTCGGAATCTTTTCCAAGCGAATGAATAAGGAGGCAGCAATATCCGGTATGCTGGTTGGGCTGATCTTTACCTTTAGCTATATCGTGTTCTTTAAGTTTGTTAGCCCCGAAACTAACAATGCAGATCACTGGTGGTTTGGTATCTCACCAGAAGGTATTGGTACCCTTGGCATGTTGTTGAACTTTATCGTCTCTGCCATTGTGATGAATATCACTAAACCGCCACCCCAGTCTGTACAAGATATGGTGGAAAATATTCGTGTCCCAGGATAGGAGTTCTGATGACCCAGGCAGATGAGTTAATTAGTCAATATCGCAACGAAGGTATTCAACGGGTAAAGCTCGGTGTAACTGACATTGACGGGGTGGTGCGTGGTAAGTACATCAGTCTTGATAAATTTGAGTCAATCGCCGGGTCCACATCAGGGTTTTGTGACTGCGTGCTGGGCTGGGATGTTGCCGATGAACTCTACGATAACGCGACCTTCACCGGTTGGCACACAGCGTTTCCTGATGCCCTCTATCGTCTCGATTTAGATACCGAGCGACGTCTTCAGGACGAGGGCAATATTCCGTATTTTATTGGTGAGTTCGTCGACAATGATCGCCAGAGCCTCCATCAGATCTGTCCACGAAGCCGATTGAAAGCCGTGCTGGCGCGGGCCAACGGATTAGGCTTTTCGGCAAACATGGCCTTCGAGTATGAGTTCTTTATTTTCAATGAAACAGCCCAGTCCGCCAGGGACAAAAATTACAGAGATCTAACGCCGCTCTCACCAGGTATGTTTGGCTATTCTGTATTGAGAACAGAAACCCATGGCAGCCTTTTTAATGAACTGATGGACTACTGTATTCGCCATGACTTTCCCCTTGAAGGCTTACACTGTGAAACAGGGCCAGGTGTCTGGGAAGCTGCAATTGCTGTTGATGAATGCTTATCTGCAGCGGACAAGGCGGTGTTGTTTAAAACGTTCAGTAAGGGTTTTTTCCAGAAGCGTGACAAGCTTGCGACCTTTATGGCCAAGTGGTCCATGGACTATCCTGGTCAGAGCGGTCATTGTCATCAGTCTCTGGTTGACCTTAAAACAGGCAAAAATGTTTTTCACGATAGTGCCGCCGAATATGGCATGAGTGAAATTCAGCGCCAGTATGTAGCGGGGCAACAGAAATATTTAAAACCCTTGCTGGCGATAACTACACCAACCATCAATAGCTATACGCGGCTTGTTAAAGGTTTCTGGGCGCCCACGGCTTCTACCTGGGGTATTGAGAATCGTACGACTGCCTTGCGTGTTATTCCTGGTGGAGACAAGTCCCAGCGCGTTGAGTTTAGGATTGGATCGGCGGATGCGAACCCCTATCTGGTGGCCGCCGCTACCCTTGGTGCTGGGTTACTCGGTATTGAAGAAGGCTTAACCCTTGGACCACCAGTGGTGGGTAACGCCTATGATATACAAGATGACCTGCCTGATGACTTGCAATTGCCTGGCAGCTTAAAAGAGGCGAATAAAAATCTTGCCGCCAGTGATGCAGCACGAAATCTATTTGGTGATCTATTCGTCGATCATTATGTTGCCAGTAGAGACTGGGAAGTCAGAGAATACGAACGGGCTGTCACTGACTGGCAGCTACAACGCTACTTTGAAATCATCTAACGAGTAAATTAAGTGAAAATAGGAATTCTAAAAGCCGATTCGGTGCTAGATCAGTTCCAACCAGAATTCGGCGACTATCCTGACATGTTTGTCCGGATACTCTCAGATGCAGCCAGTGCAACAGGTATTGATATTAGCTTTGTGACCTACGATGTTGAGCATGGTGAGTATCCAGAGAATATTGACGTATGTGACGGCTATGTCATCACCGGTAGTAAAAAGAGCGTCTATGACGATGAGGCATGGATTCACGATCTTCAGCATTACGTGGTTCAACTACATGAGGCGAAAAAGAAGCTGGTTGGTGTTTGTTTTGGACATCAGATGGTTGCCCAGGCCCTGGGTGGCAAAACCGAGCCGGCGGCGAAGGGCTGGGGGGTCGGTGTCCATCACAGTGATCTTGTCGCAAGCAAAGCTTACATGACCCCGGCACTAGCTGAGATTGCAACCATCGTCAGTCATAAAGATCAGGTGACAGTCTTACCACCTGGCGCGGAGCGACTAGCCACCAGTGATTTCTGTCCGAACAGTATGTATCAGGTAGGCGAGCACATATTCTGTTTGCAGGGTCACCCGGAGTTTGTTGCTGGCTATTCCAATGCATTGATTCATTTTCGCCGAGAACTTATTGGCGAGGACAATTTCAAGTCAGGTATCGCGAGTCTCGACCAGCCGATTGATGGCAGTAGCATCGCCCAGTGGATATTGAGATTTATCGCGGCCTAGCTGTAAGTAGTTTTCCTGCAGGACACATCGCTATAATTGCGCCCTTTGTATTTACCGGGCTAAGTAATGAGCGCTATTTCTCGCTTTCAGGCGATCCGAAGCAATAAGCTTTTTGAAACCTTTATTATTCTGATCATTATCGGCTCAGCATTGCTGGTTGGGATTAAAACCTACGATGTCCCAGATACAGTGCTGCAAGCGGTTGTCTGGCTGGACTGGTTAATCACCTTGATATTTGTCACTGAAATTTCTATCCGCTTTGCGGCAGAAGAAAACAAGTGGCACTTCTTCAAAGATCCCTGGAATGTTTTCGATACGTTGATTGTTGCGGTCAGCGTAATCCCTATCGATAACACTGATATGGCCCTGGTGGCGAGACTGGTTCGGGTATTCCGGGTAATGCGGATGATTAGCGTGATTCCTGAACTGAGAATGCTACTTAATTCATTACTGATTGCATTGCCACGGCTCGGGTATGTGATGGCGTTGATGTTCATCATCTTTTATATCTATGCGGCGATGGGCAGCTTGTTCTTTGAGCATATAAATCAGTTTCTCTGGGGTGATATTGCCGTCTCCATGTTGACCCTGTTCAGGGTTATGACTTTTGAAGACTGGACTGATGTCATGTATGAGGTGATGACGGTGTACGGATGGGCCTGGATCTATTTCGTCTCTTTTATCTTCCTGACAGCCTTCGCATTTCTGAATATGGTTATTGGTATCGTTGTGAATGTACTTGAAGAAGAACACCAGCGGGAGCGAGATGCTGACCCGGATGAGGTGTCACTTGCTGATCTCAAGCAGGAACTAACGGAGCTAAAAGCCCTGGTTCGGAGCCTGACTGACAAAAAGTCTTAAGCATCTATGATGCTGAAATAGATGCCAAAATGGTGCGTGGATCTACTATTTGAGCCCACGCATCTTGTAGATGGCACGTAGGTCAGCCG
>CBDUKY010000304.1:0-4578 GCA_965367925.1 uncultured Pseudomonadales bacterium
AGGGTTGGGATTAAATTCGCTGTTAAGGCTTTTTAGCTAACACATCTATCTATGGCAGTTTATACCTGCCGCTAACAGGTACTCTTAACCTGCGTTAGTAGAAAAGATAAGCCGGTTACCAAAGGGGTCGCTGATGGACATATCACTGGTTCCCCAGGGCATGGTCTCGACGCCAGGATTGGCATGGCGATAAGCTTTACCGATAAGCGTCTGCTGAAAACCATGCACATCTTCAGTGGTGATTCTCAAGCTACTGCCTGGGCTGCTATCGCCAAAATTCTCAGACAAATGCAATATGCAGTTACCCATCGATATTTGCATGTACACAGGCGCTTCGTCAGTTAACCTGTTCTCCCAGTCCACCTGGAAGCCAAGAAAATCGACATAGAATTCTCGTGCCTTGGCTTCATCAAAGATTCGCAATATTGGTACAGGTTGTCCGAATTCCATAGCTTATCCTCGTCCTGGGTCGTCGATAGATTTATCGAAACGGGTTGATCTTTTAACACCTTATACTATTCGTCAAGACGCTGCTCTAGGTTCCATCAGCGCTACTAGTGTTGGTTGCTGGTGATGCGAGATAGGTGCTTACTGCATCAAAACAAAGTACCAGTAGGCTGCCGATGATGGACTTAACCACGAGGCCCGGTAGCAGAGAGGATAGTATCGATACCACCCGGCTCACATCTAATCCATAAATCAGCAGACCTGCTGCACCCCAGCCAAGTAAGAAAACCTGTGCGGCAATAAAGCAAAGTAATAGTCGCCACCAGTTACGTCTAGCCAATATTGATACGAGCCAGCCTGCGAAATAAGCAGTGGGGACAAAGCCGATCAAAAAGCCAGCTGAAGCGGATTTAAATACGGCGATGCCACTCTTATGGTCTGCAAAAACAGGTAAGCCAAGCGCACCGACGATCAAATAGGCAATAACGACAAGGGTGCCGTTTTTCGGCCCAAGACAAATTGCTAGAAAAATCACTAACAGGGATTGTAAGGTGATTGGGATCACGAGATCCGCTGCCGCAAACTCAAAGGCGAGAGGACCAAGGCCGCAAAGTAACGCAAATGCGATGAGCGTTAATAGCATCTGACGATTAAGTAATTGATTCATGCTCCGGCCTTCTTAGCAGTTGAACCCATCACACCGTCTAACCAGCTATCAACGACCCTCGCTGCTTCATCGTAAACATCCTCTGTCGAGAGCCGTGTGCGTTTTAACACTTTGAAACTATGGTCTGCGGTATCTATCACATGGTGTGTTGCGTGAGGCAAACCTTTGATGATGGGCTCAAGTAGATCGAGATAGGCAAGGGTGTCACGGCTACCGGATACAAATAGTTGCGGGACAGTAATGTTTATTAAGTGATCAGCGCGGTGAGTGGCTGGCTTCTTTGCTGGATGCAGGGGAAATGAAAAGTACACAATGCCATCCATTGCAGTTGTAAATGCCGCAGCATAGTGAGAACTCATTCTACCACCAAAGGAATGACCAGCCAGGAACAAGGGCAGGTCAGGAGCGATGGATCTCCCAAGCGTAATCGCGTTACCAATGGTTTCAAGACAGGTTTCAAGATTGTCGGTTCGACCGCCACCTCGTTCCATATAGGGGAAGTTATAGCGTAGGGTGGCGATATTCTGCTGGCACAGACTCAAGGCAAGACTTTGCATATGTTGGTGTTGAATATTTGCACCAGCACCATGAGCAAAAACAAAGAGTGCCTTTGGATTAGCCGGTGTCAGGTGAAGTGCCGAGACTTCACCCTTTTCCTGGGTCGCGATAAATGTGAGGTCTTGCAATGATTTTCCTGAGCGCCGAATTCATGCATGCAATGGTACGAGCCATCCATGATGGAAGCCAGACCCCAGGGATTAGTTATGTGCCTGCAGAGAAATAAATTTGTGTTTGTAGCTTGTCGCGGACAGTAGCAATGCGCTCTGCTGCATGACGGTCTGCCACCTCTGCCAGAATGGCAAGTGCACCTGCTGGATGTGGACTTACAAATCCACGCCAGACGCCATCATCAATGGCGTACATCTTTGATGGAGCATCATCCGGCAATAGCATAACTGTGTATTGGTCCTCACCATCTTTAATGACCAGATGCGCGGCACTTTCACCTTTGATAGGACAGATAGCGGCGTAAACTACATTCTCTAAACTTGCCTCGACATGAAATTTTTTCAGGAGTGCTTCAACTTCAGCATTGGAAATCGGTTTGTGCTCGCTACCGTAGAATTCGTGTGCCTGATGAGCAGCATGGGTTAACAAAGGCGCTGCTTGATCGTTTTGATTATTTAAATTGGATGTAACCAGGGTCGCTGCAAAGACTAGCGCTGCAAAAAATGAAGCTGCCACGCCATATTTGACCCAGTTTAGCGACTTGCGTGGTGCTTGCTGCAGCGAATGGTTTAATAGGATCTTAGAGGCCAGGCCTTCTGGTACAGGGACAGACGCTGCCTGGCGGACGCTGGCATCCAGGCCAGTAATTTCTTCCTTAAATTGGTGACATTGCCGGCACTCCAACACGTGAGCTGCGTATTTGGCATCTCTCGTGTAGGGGTCGGTTAAAATTAATTGTCGACATTCAAGACAGTTCATCAACTAACAATGCTTCCTCTTCTCCAGACAAAAACTTCCGAAGCTTCTGTCTGGCTCTATGTAAACGGGTGGCTACAGTATTTCGTGGTAGATCGAAAATTGCCGCGATCTCCTCGAGATTGTAACCTTCTAGTACTTGCAGAATAAGTGGTTCACGGTATTTGACCGGTAGTCTTCGCATTGCGTTTCGTAATGCTAAAACTTCAGGACGAACGTCGAAATCTTCTCGATCGGCGGCGATGGTATCCATCTCCACATCAGAATAGTCGAACTGCTTACGTTCAAACCGACGGGCATTTTCTCGCCTTAAAATGGTGGTTAGCCAACTCTTGGCTGCACTTTCATCTTTTAGCGAATCTAAAAAGCGCCAGGCTCGTAAATAAGTCTCCTGTACTAGATCTTCCGCTGTACCTTTTTCATTACATAGCCAGTAAGCGTAACGATACAACCAGCTATGATATGCATTGACCAGATTGTTAAATCGGACTTCTTTATTCTGCATAGTGTAATTGACCCTGTTGTGTAATTAATTATTCCCGTTTCCATGTGTGATACGTAAATAATCTATTCGTTACAACTTATGCTAAAAAAAATGAAATTTTTTTTACTTTAGCTTTTCCACCATTCCAAGATACTTCTCAATCATGCTGCTAGCGCGCTTCGTCATGGCTTCATCCACAAACTGGCCATTTTCATCAAATGCCTGAAATCCAGAAGGTAGCGTAAGGGGGAAGGGCGAAACATAGGCGCCAATTCCCGATAGCATCATCTTCAAGTGTGCGGCAGACCGTGCGCCACCACCAGGGCCAGGGGATGAACTGGCAATAAATATCGGCTTATCGAGAAAGCAAGCCAGATCCACAGAGGCCGCCGCCGAACGCGTACACCAGTCAATGGTGTTCATCAGCAATGGGGTCATAAATCCATTGTACTCTGGCGTTACCACAATCAGCCCATCAGCAGCGGCGAGCAGTTGTTTTAGTTCAGCGGCCTTTTCTGGCAAGCCACCGGCTTCTTCAAGATCGCCGTTATAAATTGGTAGCGGGTAATCCGTCAGGTCGATAAAAGATGCATTCGCACCTAGCTCATTGGCGACGCGGACGAGTTGCCTGGCGAGCCGGGCGTTACTGGACTCTTCTCGAATGCTGCCAGCAATAGCAATGATATTAGCCATGTTGTACTTCTATTAAAGGATTCGAGGCCATGTATACCTTTATAACTTTCGAGCATCAAGCCGGGACATTCCAGCAGCTTAACATTGCTTGAACCGCCATGGCTTTCAGGTTTACTCTTAAGACTGATTTTTGACCCATTAATTCAACCGTAAGATAGAGAGAACTTAATGTCAGAAGTAACAGCAGCAGCGCCAGGTTCACTTCCTGTAGTGCCCTGGCTTATCCAACCTGAAGACGGTGACCCTTACCTTGAAGGGCAGAAGTGCAGTGAATGTGGCTCTGTGTTTCTAGGTGAGCGAAGCGTCTGTTCAAAATGCGGTGCCAGAGACAAGCTGGCCCCGGTTAAGCTTTCTAATAAGGGCAAGCTTTATTCATTTTCTATTGTTTACCGAAGTTTCCCAGGCATTGAAGTGCCTTATATTTCTGCCATTGTCGATCTAGAAGGTGGCGGCACGGTAAAAGGCAATCTAATTGGCCTTGAACCTGACCCTGTGAATGTGAAATTCGATATGGATGTTGAGGTTGTCTTTGCAGATGCGCTCGGCAGAAAAGACAGTGAAGGCAACAGCTATATAAGCTACTTCTTTAAGCCAGCGGCATAAACTAAATAATTACCCGAGGAAAGACACATGAGTGACGTATATGTAATGGGTGTCGACATGATCAAGTTCGGTCGGTTCCCCGATAAAACAGTACCGCAAATTGGTGCCCAGGCAGCGCTAATGGCCCTCGACGATGCGGGTTTAACGATTCAAGATATGCAGGCGCTTTATTGCGGTAACCTGGGCCAGGCAAATTCCA
>CBDUKY010000305.1:0-4573 GCA_965367925.1 uncultured Pseudomonadales bacterium
ATGCAGAGCAAACCCGGATTGAACTTGAAAGAAAAACTGCTTCAATTGTGGCGGAAACAGAAGCCATTGTGGCGCATCTGCAGGCTGACAAGGAAGCGGCAGAAAAACGTTTCAAACAGGCAATAGCCGAGCAAAAATTAGCCTCCGAGGGCAGGGAGACACTGCTGCTTGCACTATTTGTTGGTTTTATCGCGGTTCTCATCGCAATTGTCTTTATTATGCAGCGAAGTGGCGTCAAGGTACCGGCAGTGCTCCAGGCCGTCCCTCTAGCAAAGGCTGAGCCAGAGGCTAAGGCAGCCGAACCAGCTAAAACAGATATGCACCGTCAGGCACTTGCGGAGTATGTCCTAGATGGTCGAGATGAGGACGGGATCAGGTATTTACTACGTATTTCTGGTGATCAATTGGATAATACCAACGGCGTCATCATTGGCCGAAATCCAAATGACTCCCCCTATATCATCAATCACTCTGATGTCTCGCGGCAGCATGCACGGCTTAAGGTCATGAAAAACAGGGTGTTTATCGAGGATCTCGGGTCTACCAATGGCACATCTGTCAACGGGCAGAACATTGATGAGAAGGGCCTTGTGTCTGTCGCGAATGGCGATCAAATCATTATTGGCTCCGTTGTAATGAAGCTTCGAGTTCTCAATGGCTAGCTTGAATTGAACCCAGAGCAATTTGGATAGACCTGATCAATCTATAGAAATGTCCCTGGGGCCAGTTCTAGCGGTTTAAATCCTTGATTCTTCTGTTAAAATCTTTTCTTTTTTGAGGGATGGCTTCAAAGAAGTGTGCCGAGATTGGGTGTCAAAAGTTCAACAAAACACGCGTTCGACGTGGGATGAATTTCCAGCCGCAAAAACTGCCTCTTTTTTACTCCATTATCTTTTTAGTGCTTCGGTGATTGCCGGAAGTGCTAGTGTTTAGTTTGCGCGCCACCAAGTTGCAAAAGCGCAAATCAACATCCTGTATTAGCAAGCGATAATAGGAAAGTGATATGTCTGTAGTTGAACAAAGCGCCGAGGAGGTCGGAGCAAATACCTTAACTGATGTTGTTGTTAGGTTTGCTGGCGATTCTGGTGATGGTATGCAGCTCACTGGTAACAATTTTACTGAGGCGACTGCAATCTATGGAAATGATCTGGCGACGTTTCCAGATTTTCCTGCTGAAATTCGAGCACCGGCTGGTGCAACATTTGGTGTTTCTGCCTTCCAAATTTATTTTGGATCTGACGATGTAACCACAGCGGGTGATGATGTAGATGTCCTGATTGTGATGAATCCGGCAGCATTGATTACCAATTTAAAGGACCTTGTTCCTGGCGGTGTGATCATTGCTGATTCAGATGCATTTACGGATAAAAACCTGGCACGTGCCGGTTACAAAGAAAATCCGTTAGAAGACGGTTCGCTAGATGCTTACCGACTAATAACCATTGATATCACCCAGCGTGTACTGGATACGGTTAAACCTTTCGGCTTAACCCATAAGTTTGCAGTACGTTGTAAGAATATGTGGACCCTTGGCTTGACCATGTGGTTGTTTGATCGAAGTCGCGATACAGCGATTGCAGGATTACGCAAGAAGTTCGCGAGCAAACCTGAAATAGCAGAAGCAAACGTTGCCGCTATCAATGCAGGTCATGCATATGGTGAAACTGCCGAACTGCCTTCCGGCGTTGATGTTTATCGTGTCCCTAGAGCGTCCGTCGAACCTGGCCTTTACCGTAACACCACCGGCTCTGAAGCCTTGTCTTACGGCATTATCGCAGGCGGGCAGTTAGCACAGGTACCTATCCTGTTTGCTTCGTATCCAATCACGCCAGCATCGAGTTTGCTTCATACCTTGTCTGGGCAAAAGCAATTTGACGTTGTTACCTTCCAGGCAGAAGATGAGATTGCAGCGGTGTGTGCGGCAATTGGTGCATCCTTCGCTGGTTCCCTGGGTGTGACTTCAAGCTCTGGGCCTGGCATTTCGCTAAAAGCAGAGGCGATTTCTCTGGCGGCGGCAACTGAACTTCCACTGCTGATCGTTAATACCCAGCGCGGTGGTCCATCAACTGGATTGCCAACGAAAACAGAACAGTCTGATTTGAATCAGGCTATTTTTGGTCGACACGCTGACACCTCTTTACCAGTGATTGCGGCTTGCACTTCGGTAGACTGTTTTGACGCGGCGATTGAAGCGATTCGGATCGCGACAAAATATCGCACACCAGTGATCCTGTTAAGTGATGGTTATCTAGCTAACGCATCTGAGCCATGGCATGTACCGGATTTTAATGATTACGAACCATTCCCTGTTGAGTTCGAATCAAACCCTGAAGGTTTTACACCGGCTAACCGTGACCCAGAAACCCTCGCACGAGTCTGGGCCAAGCCGGGTACACCTGGCCTTGAACATCGTATTGGCGGGATTGAGAAGAGTTACGACACAGGCGATATTTCTTACGATCCTGAAAACCATCAGAAGATGACTGATACCCGCAAAGCAAAGGTTGATGGCATTGCTAATGATATTCCTGAGCAAGAAGTTGCGCTTGGTGAGACGAGCGGGGATCTTGTGGTTGTCGGCTGGGGTTCTACCTACGGCACCATCCACCAGGCTGTGAAACGAGCAAGATTAGCCGGGGCTAGTGTCTCTCATGTGCATATTCGACATATGTGGCCATTCCCCAGGAACCTTGGTGAATTGTTAAAGGGATACAAGCGTGTGCTTATCCCTGAAATGAACACTGGCCAGTTGGTCAAGATTATTCGATCTGAGTTCTTAATCGATGCCCAGAGCATGACCAAGGTGTCTGGTCAGCCATTTAAGATTAAAGAAATCGAAAAAGAAATTGCTACACAATTGGAGGCAAAATAATGAATGCGCCAGTACAGAAACTAACTGCTAAAGATTATGCCTCTGATCAAGAGGTTCGCTGGTGTCCTGGTTGTGGTGACTACGCGATCCTGAAGACGATTCAAAAATTGCTGCCGGAACTTGGTGTACCTAAAGAAAACAGCGTTTTCATTTCAGGTATCGGTTGTTCTTCGCGCTTCCCTTATTACATGAATACTTATGGCTTCCATACAATTCACGGTCGTGCACCGTCAATTGCAACAGGTGTGAAGCTGGCAAATCCTGAGCTTGATGTCTGGGTAATAACCGGTGACGGGGATGGCTTAAGTATTGGTGGCAACCACATGATTCACGTGCTTCGTCGTAATGTCGACTTAAATGTATTGTTATTCAATAACGAGATTTATGGCTTAACTAAAGGCCAGTATTCTCCAACTTCAAAGGTTGGTACTAAATCTCCTTCAACTCCAGACGGCTCAGTTGACTTGCCTTTAACACCTTGTGTGTTCGCCATTGGTTGTGGCGCGAGGTTTGTTGCCCGCTCTATTGATACTGAAATGAAGCATCTCACTAGCGTGCTCACTAGCGCCCATGATCACCGTGGTGCTTCTTTTGTTGAGATATTGCAGAACTGCCCAGTTTATAACGATGGCATTTTTGATAACGTTAAAGACAAGAAGACCGCTGCTGACACGAGGCTTGTGCTTGAAAATGGCAAACCCATGCTGTTCGGCAAGGACAATGAGAAGGGCATTCGCCTGAACACCCAGTCCTTGAGTCTTGAGGTTGTGGTACTTGGTGAAGATGGTGTCACTGAAGCAGATATTCTTGTGCATGATGAAACGAATAAGGTCATTGCTCAAATGTTGGCTGAACTACGCTCACCTGATTTCCCTGTGCCAGTTGGGGTTATCTACCAGGCGCCTACCCACGCCTATATCACTGATGTCTATTCACAACGTATCGCCGTGCAAGAGAAGAAGGGCAAGCCTGATTTGAATGCACTCCTGCGAACAGGTCATACCTGGACAGTTAGCTAGCGAACTCAGATTGGTTGGATTAATCTTTAGTCCAACCAATCTTTCGTTTTAACGGTACCATGCTTGCTACAGCGCAGGAGAATTAGCGATGCCTCTACCCAAAATTGGAAACAAAGCACCGGCATTTAGCTTGCTAAACCAGAAAGGTGACAAGGTCAGCTTGAAGGATTTTGCCGGCAAAAAGAATGTTGTTCTGTATTTCTATCCCAAAGCCATGACTCCAGGTTGTACCACCCAGGCCTGCGGTGTGCGCGACAGTAAAGCAAAATTCACCAGAGCTGATACCGTTGTATTAGGCGTCAGTCCTGACCCTGTTGCTCGACTAATGAAGTTTCGTGAGCGCGATAATCTTAATTTTGATTTATTATCGGATGAAGATCACAAGCTTGCGGACAAGTATGGCGTCTGGGGGCTGAAAAAGTTTATGGGTCGTGAGTATATGGGGGTTAATAGAATGACCTTCATTATCGGTAAGGATGGCAAGCTAAAGCACATCATGGAAAAGGTAAAAACCAAAACTCACCATGACGATGTTTTGGAAATCATTAAGTCCATTTAACCGGGTACACTGCCATCAGGTAACTGTGTACCGGACAGCACCAGAAATACATTAAGGGGGGAAGGTCATGAGTGATTTCGAATCGCTAGACAATAGCGGCACAAATCCTGTGCTGGAACGACA
>CBDUKY010000306.1:0-4569 GCA_965367925.1 uncultured Pseudomonadales bacterium
GCCAGGATGCGTACGTAGAAATTTAGGGAGCGAGCTAGGTATACAGGAATCGTACAGAAAATGTTGCCCATCGCCAGGGTCGATCAAAAGCCTGGCTTGATGACCTTCTCACTTGTTTTTGATGATGTATTGCTAGATGAACTTGAAACCGGTGCAAGTGTGGCGGTAAACGGCTGCTGCTTTACAGTGACCAGCATCAAGGATCATGAAGTGACATTTGATGCAATTCAGGAAACCCTTGATCTCACTAATATCAAATACTTACAGCCAGGAACTCAAGTAAACCTTGAGCGCTCAGCGAAACAAGATGTTGAAGTTGGCGGTCATATCCTGTCAGGACATATTGTCGGCACCGCCAGGGTAGTTGAAAGAGAAACATCAGAAAACAATGTCCGGCTCACCTTTGCTGGTAAGCAAGACTGGATGAAATATATTTTTAACAAGGGCTTCCTTGCCGTTAACGGTTGTAGTCTGACGGTTGCTGCCATTGACTATGATGCCTGCAGCTTTTCCATCAACCTGATCCCCGAGACATTGCAGCGAACTAATTTCTCGTTGCTTGAACCGGGTGATGAGGTGAATATTGAAATTGAGTCCCAGACCCAGGTGATCGTCGATACCGTCGAACGCATTATGGCCGAGCGGTATACCGCTGAAAGCCAGTAATTTATTCGGGCCAGCGTGCCCGGCCAATCCACCTACAAACAACTAAGTAAGCTATGACACCACTGAAACTATACGATACCTATGAACGCGCCTTACGGACCTTCGAACCCCTCGAACCCGGAAAGGTCGGCTTGTATTGTTGTGGTCCTACAGTTTACAACTTCGCGCATATTGGCAATTTACGCACCTACATATTCGAGGACATTCTGCATCGCGTCTTAATGCGTAATGGCTATGAAGTGAACTATGTCATGAACATCACTGATGTCGGGCACCTGACATCCGATGCAGACACGGGCGAAGATAAGATGGAGCTGGGTTCCAAGCGTACCGGTATGACGGCCTGGGAAATGGCAAACTATTATACCGAGGCCTTCCAGACTGATCTGGCCAGGTTAAATATCTTACCGCCAGATATCTGGTGTCGTGCAACGGATCATATTGCTGAGCAAATAGCCTTTATCGAGGACCTTGAAGCCAAGGGTTACACCTACAAGACTTCTGATGGCATCTACTTTGATTCCCGTAAGCTAAACAGCTACGGCTACCTCGCGCGACTCAATATTGAAGGTTTGATGTCCGGTGCCAGAGTCGATAATGAGCGCCGTCATGTAACAGATTTTGCCTTGTGGAAATTCTCTCCTGATGACGAACAACGTCAGATGGAGTGGGATAGCCCCTGGGGACGCGGCTTTCCTGGTTGGCATATTGAATGTTCAGCCATGTCGGCCAAGTATCTTGGTGACTTTTTTGATATTCATTGTGGCGGTGAGGACCATATCCCGATTCATCATACCAATGAGATTGCCCAGACCGAGGCGAGTCGTGGGACCCGGCTGGCGAACTTCTGGATGCATGGCTACTTCCTCCAGCTAGACAACAACAAGATGTCGAAATCCACCGGTGAATTCTTACGCCTCGAGTCTCTGGTTGAGAAGGGCATTGATCCTAAGGTCTATCGCTATTTCTGCCTCACAGCACATTACCGAACCCAGATGTCATTTAGCTGGGAAAGCCTTGAAGCCAATGAAGTTGCCTTAAATCGGCTCTATCAGATGGCCTATGACTGGGGCGAACCAACCGGCGAGCCACTGGCTGAATATGTCGAGCGTTTCGACAATTTCCTCAACGAGGATCTAAACATGCCTCGTGCCCTGGCCGTTATCTGGGATATGGTGAAATCAGATGCGTCAGATGGTGAGAAAAAAGCAACCCTAATACAGTTTGACGAGGTATTAGGGTTGGATGTTGCTAGCTGGGTGCCAGAGGAGGTTGAGGTACCTGAGGACATACTTCAGCTTGCGTTAGACCGGGAAACTGCACGTCAGGAAAAACAATGGCAACGTGCAGATGAACTCCGTGATGTGGTCCTAGCAGCAGGCTTCGTTATTGAAGATACCAGGGAGGGTCCAAGGGTTAAGAAAGCTTAACCCCTGGGTTGCGCTTTAGCCGTGTGCACGTCTCCAATCTTCGATATCAGTCGTTGCACCTTCCTGGAGTTGAATACCCAGGTAGCATTTACCGTCGCTGCCAATCTCACTCCAGCGAACATCACTGGTTAAGAAATACTTGCCCGGTTGAGCAGCGTTATCGATCCAGATATCCAGCTTACAGCCTCTTGGAATCACTGCATCGCTAGCGATGCGCATTCCCTCGGCGGAAACATCCAGTACTCGACAGGAAATTGTCGTTCCAATCAGTTCAGGCGTTTCGCAGGCTGTGATTTGAACGAACAATCGCTCATTACTTTGCGCACGAAACTCTCGTCTTCGTTCAGCATATCCGTTCATTTTCATCCTCTGCGGCCCTCTTGATCTGCGTACTTCGTTTAAGTCGATGATTTTTGACATAAGCGTTGTAGTTGCCATGACCCAATCTCGCTAATTAATGTTTACACATACTCTTTAGCTAATTGTGTGCCAATTTTTACAATTTCAACGAAAATCCCATAAAAACAATAACTTGCGGAATTATTGCGGCTAGAATTTTGCTTTTATTGCGGTATACTGCGCTGACAATATTTGGACCACAGTGACGCAATAAGGCGGTATCGAACCCATGCCCTCATTTTTTCAACAATTAGATGCTCGCCGCCAATCCCAGGATTCACTGCTTTGCATCGGTTTAGACCCGGACAAGACCAAAATACCGCAGATCCTGCAAAATGATCCTGACCCTGTATTTAGCTTCAATCGGGAGATTATTGACGCCACCAGCGACCTGGTCTGCTGCTATAAACCCCAGATAGCCTACTATTCCGCCAACGGCGGTGAAGATACGCTATTAGCCACCATCGAATATGCGCACAAAAAGCAGGTACCTGTACTGTTGGACGCAAAGCGCGGCGACATTGGTAGCACAGCAGAAATGTACGCTGAAGAACTTTTCGGGCGATATCAAGCTGATGCTATCACCGTTAATCCTTACATGGGACAGGATTCATTGCAGCCTTTTCTCGACTATAAAGATAAAGGCGTCTATATCCTCTGCAGAACCTCGAATCCGGGCGGCTCTGACTTACAGAATCTGCTGCTAGAAAATGGCCGTACCGTTTATGAAGAAGTTGCCTACAGAGCAATGACCGAGTGGAATGGCAATAACAATATTGGGCTTGTGGTTGGCGCAACCAGACCTGAAGAGATCGGCAGAATTCGCAGCATTGTCGGCACCATGGACTTCCTCTTACCAGGGGTTGGTGCCCAGGGCGCTGATGTTAAGTTACTCATGGAAAACGGGCAGGGTGGTGGCATGGCGATAAATTCGTCCAGGGGTATTATCTACGCGTCAAACCAATCGGATTTTGCAGCTAAAGCACGCCAGGCAGCTGAAGCAACTCGCAGTGAAATTAATCAGTATCGCTAGCCTTATTACTATTCAATCAATAATGCGTATTAGATGGACAATTCGTGCTGTCCTTCTCGTTGCATTGATCCTGATCACCTGGGTTGCATTGACGCCTCAACCCCCTGAATCCACGAACCTTTTTGGCTGGGACAAGGCAAATCATTGCGCTGCCTTTTTTGTCCTCGCCTTACTGGCTGACTATGCGACGAGCCGCAAGGCTTATCTACCCTGGTTGGGGCTTGTTATCTACGGCATCGGCATTGAGTTTGTTCAAGGTTGGTTTGGCTATCGTTTTTTCGAAATCTCGGACATTATTGCTGATACTATGGGCATAGTGATTTATGCCGGTCTCAGCCCATTGGGACGCAAAATATCGTTACTCGCAGCACTTAAGGACGTTTCACAATGATCAAATATGGTTTTCTTTTTCTCCTTGCTATCAGTGTCAGCCAGAGCAGTTTCGCCGACTGGCGTCTTGACTCAAAAGCATCCAGCGTTGGATTTGTATCTGTTAAGAACACCTCGGTCGTTGAGTCCCATCACTTCAAGGAAGTCACCGGCAGTATCAGCAAATCAGGCAATGTGGCCGTTCAGGTTGACCTGGCATCCGTTGAGACCATGATTCCTATCCGTAACGAACGTATGCAGGCCATGCTATTCGAAACCGTTAAGTTTCCCCAGGCAACCTTAACAACCAACGTCGATATGAAGCGATTGAAGAAGCTAAAGACTGGCCACAGTCAATCGATGAAGGTTTCAGGGAGTCTGGATCTACATGGACACAGCGTGGATCTCGAAACCATGGTGACCGTGACAAGAATTTCACGAGGTGGTTTTCAGGTCACAAGCCAGCAGCCAGTCATACTGCAAACAGATCAGTGGAATCTTGGAACAGGGATTGAGGCACTACGAAACATCGCCGGTCTTAAGTCAATTACGCCGGCAGTACCTGTGAGCTTTAATCTGGTCTTTAAGAAAGATTGATCCTGGGCAGTATCTAGCCCAGGTCAAAATGCGCGTAAATAGGGCAGTGATCAGAGGGTTTTTCCATACTACGAA
>CBDUKY010000307.1:0-4561 GCA_965367925.1 uncultured Pseudomonadales bacterium
TAATAGAAATCAGCTCAGCACCCTGAACCTGTCGATCATAACGAACGGTAAACAATTCAACATCCGTACCGGCTCTTGAAAAGACGCTAGTCTGAATATCCGTCGCGCCAATAAAATTGGGTCTCAATTTTGATCCTTCTACCAATCTTATCCCTGGAAACGCAGCATCAGCCCGTTCAAATATCCAACTGGAACTTCCCGATACTGTGATCTGACGTGCTTCAAAATATTTCAACAATAGAGGCGTAATCGATATGACAACCAGAGTAATGACAATCGGTAAAACCTTAACAGCTTCCCTCTTTCGCTCAGTTACCTGAGGCTTCTTTTGCTCAACCTGGTTCCCATACAAGGAATTTGCAATGACGAAGAAGGGAATTTGCATTATGCCAAATACAATCCAGCCGAAGGTCAAATGATCACTAACTATGGGACTGTCCATATTTGTGAAATTTCCAACGATCATTATTCCCAAAATGCGAATCCAATTGCTGAAAATTGCAAGAGACGCTGCAATTAGGAATAAGCAAACAGACTGGATTAGTACCAGATGATTCAACCTGGAGTACAGCACCGCCAATAAACATGAGCTCAAGAAAAAGCCTAACCCAGAGCAGGCTTCTTCTATATAAAAACTACCGCCTGGAACGGTGAACATAAATCCTTGTCGAAGGACTGGGATGTCAATCCAATGGAGCACAGTAAAACTTACATCTGCTGCCAATGATTGTAGCGGTGATTGAAGTGGATTCCAGATAGGTAGTACCAAAAACAACGTGATCATTGGCGTTAGTAAACTTGCCCAGCTATCACGCCCGTACAGTAAACCTAAACCACAACTGAGTAGCCCAAGCAGCGACAATGCTTCAAGAATCAGGACGTTGGATACTACCCCTACAACCCACACTACACAGCTCAAGATAAGTCCAATCAACGGTAGCCAGTGAACGCTCGTAGCCACCTGAAACTTCTCTCGTTCATGCCAGAGCAGAAATAGCATAATCGCCAGGGCGAGAAATCCATGGCTATATGCACCAGTGCCTAACCACTCATGAAAAATCTGGGTACTCGTAGATGAATAGAATGTCAGGAAAATTAGCAGGATGCCCAGAACAGGACTAAGTCTGAAAAGATAATGTTTATTCTGTGAAATATAGCCAGGCATTTCTCAAAGCTTCAGGTCACGAAACGACACAAAATTGAAGCCAGACTTCCATATCTAGCTACATGAGGGATAAAGCAAATTTATACTGTCGGGCATCATAAACGAAGTGCCCACAAACTGCTAACAGGTGAGCTAGTTATGGCTACCACCTGCTTAGCTTCAGTTTAATGTCTATCAGAATGAGAAAAGCCCCAGTAAGCATAGCTTACTGGGGCTTGAGACGACTTCTACCTTAGAAGTTAGTACTGATCACTGCCAATACCATCCTAAAGCTTAGTCCTTATACTGCTTCTCTGCGACGTCGTGCGAAACCAAGACCAAGAAGGCCAAGTCCGAACAAGCCGAGTACAGCAGGTGCTGGTACGTTTGAGCCAGCAATTGACAGGTTACCTGTGTCAGAAAGTACCCAGTTACCAATTGTATCTTCGTATACAGATACTGGTGTATTACCTGGATCAGCACAAGCAGGAGGAGGATCCATACCTAAACATGCTGGATCAGCATAGGCTTCAAATTTGAATACGCCTGTACCACCAATGTCAGATAGTGGGCCAGTTCCGTCAACCTCGGCACCTGTCAGCAATTCAAAGATCAAGTCACCTTCAACGCCTGCGATTGAGTCGTATACTGGACCTAAGATCCATTGAATAACTTCAGTTGTACCAAGATCAGCAAGTGCGAAATCGTCAACCAAATCGATACCTACTGGTCCGCCTGGAAGTACGCCGCCGTTATCTTGAATCATGTCAAGGATGCTACCACTTGCATTGACGATCGTTGAGCCACAAGTCAGTACTGGGCAAACCGCATCGTTGTCGTAAGTGTCATAACCGATTGCAGTTGTACCTGAACGAGTAATCTCACCCGCTGTGTGGAAAGCAACTGAACCAGTAATAGGTATAGCCATTGCTGAGTTAAAACTCAGTGCGGCTAAACAAGCTAGCGCTAATTTTGAAAATTTATTGAACATCGTCGTCTCCGATAAAAATTGTTACATGGCATTCATGTGGAGCTAATAAAGCAACCCGTATGCCAATATAGTTAAATGATTGATATTAAAAGAATAAATTGCTTTGAGCTTTAACTGAACCAGCGCAGAAAAGACAAAGTGTAAAAAATTTCGGCACTTTTTTGGACGTTATTTCTACATCGCAGCCTGTGCAGCCTTGAGATGACTCTCTATCTGCGGGTTACCGGACAGGTCAAAGGCTCGTTCTAGCACCTTAACCGCCAGTGATACTTGACCACTTTTGAATAGCGCCCAGCCGTAGGTGTCAGCAACACTGGGGTTCTGGTCGGACCGACGATAGGCGAGTTCTGACAATTCAACCGCCACATTGAGCCTATTCGTCTCAATATATTGCCAGGCGAGGTTATTCATCACAGCGAGGGAATCAGGAAACTCTTCTCTCAATTGCTCATAAAGGGCAATTGCGGCAGTTCTCTGCTGCTTTTTAATCAACTGCTCAGCCATATTCACACCAGCAATTGCACTAGAAGGCATTGCATCGCGCCACTCCACCAGGAAGGCATCTGCCGCATCCTCGTCACCTCTGGCGATGATCGACTCAAAACACTTTTCGGCAATCTGGTCGTCATAGTTGATAGACAGCGCCTGCCGATAGAATGACTCCGCCTGCGCCCAGTCCCTCATGGCAAAGGCTAACTCTCCACTTGCCGCATAGTAGACACGGGACTCTGGATGATACTCGGTGATCTGCTCAATGACCTTTTGCGCCTCACCCAACGCGCCACTAGCAATTTCAATTTCAGCCAACAAACCGAGTAGATCCTTATTCGCAGGATAGGAACTCAAGGCTGTGAAAACGCTAGACCGCGCTGCAGCAAAATCCCCACTTTGCAATTGCTCTAGTGCACGGCCGAAATAAATATTTGCATTCGCTCGTTTCCAGTAAACATTATCACCAAATTCTCGGGCCTGGCTAAGGTAGGTTTCAATACCTTCACTTTCACCAATGCTAGACAAGAAATTGGCGATAACTGCCAGTGGTGCACTGGCTTGTAAAGTACGCGCCAGCTGTGACAGGGCTTCGATGCCTGCACCTTGATTATCGCGACGCAAGTAGACACCAAGCAAACCCCGGTAGGCATTGCTTGATTCATGGTCAATCTCAATGATCTCCCGATACATGGCCTCAGACTTATCGTAGTTTTCCTCACTCAAGTTCAGTAAGGCGATACCAAATCGCGCATTTATATTATTAGCATCTAGTTCAAGACAGCGTTCATAGGCGGCCAGTGCATCTGCTAGTTGTTCAGCCCGAGCATAGGCACTACCTGATACCAGATAGGTTGCAGGGTTTTCTGGATGATTCTTTCTGAGGGTTTCCGCTAATCGCAGGGCCTTATCCGACATGTCCTGTCGATTGTACTCGGCCACCAACGCTAACCAGATATCCGGTACACCGGGGTTTATGCCATAGGTCTGCTCCAGGGCTTTAAGCGCTGCGGCGGGATCTTTCTCACGCAGATATCTAGCCAGGATAATCGATAACCTTGATCGCTCAGGGGCAAGATCTATAGCCTTTCTAAGTGCTGCCAACCCCTCCGCTTCACGATCCGCGGAGAGTGCCGCAAGGCCAAACAGAGACAGGGTGTCAGGGTCATTTGAGCCTGCCACTTTATTTGCCAGTATTTGTACAACCTTATGAGGTTGGTTCAAAGAAAACTGGTTCGAGGCAAACATCTTCAGGGTACTAAACGAGGCCAGCTCGGTGTCGATATTTTCCAAGAAGAAGTCCTGAGCCATGGAATTATCACCTCTCAAGTAGGCGATAACACCACGTAGCGTGCCGGTAACCTCATTGTTTGGCGAAATTTTCTCAATTTGATTAAGTAATTCGAGCGCTGAATCGAATTCGCCGGATTCTATCTTTTCAAGGGCTTCACTCATTGTCTGGCCAACTTCCTCGGAATTAGGAAATGCCTCAGCCAATGCCTGTTGGTACACAAGCGCTTCACCGCTGCGCCCCTGGTAGGCGAGAAGACGGATCATATTGCGTAGCAGGTTCGCCCGTTGCTGCGTAATAATGTCCGTTGCTGGTAGGGCAAATAACGCCTCGGTCAGGGTAGTTTCTGCTTCCTCGAAACGACCTTGGCGGACATAGACAGCACCACGCAGCGTTAGCAATTCCACATCATCTGGCTTTGCTGATATCAGCTTAGCAAGTTCACGCTCGGCAGCTTCAAGATCACCTCTGATTGACAAAATACGAATCAAACCAATCTTTGCTCGCTGACTATCCGGGTCAATCTCTAGCGCCTTATTAAAGGCTTCTTCCGCTGCAGGTATATCCTGGAGTCCTAGCCGTGCATCGCCCCTACGTTCAAAGGAAGCCGCAATACTGGCTGGAAATGCATTGGCATGTTGATTCA
>CBDUKY010000308.1:0-4559 GCA_965367925.1 uncultured Pseudomonadales bacterium
ACTAATCTCATCCGTGGTCCCGCTGGCAACAACCTGGCCCGCTGAGACTATCACGATATGGTCACATAGCCTTGCGACCTCGTGCATCAGGTGACTAGAAAAGAGCACAGCAACGCCATCCTGCTTGAGTTCAGCAATGAGTTCCCGCACGGTCCTGGTCGTCATAACATCAAGTCCGTTAGTGGGTTCATCAAGCAGCACGTTTCGAGGATCGTGTATCAAGGCTCTTGCTAGACAAACCTTCATTCGCTCACCCGTAGAGAAACCCTCGGTTTTTCTGTCAGCAATATTTTTCATATCCAGGCGCCGGATCAATTCATCAGTCCGGTGTTCTAGTTGGTCCTTATCAATGCCATGCAGTTGACCAAAGTAGTGAATGTGTTCCCTGCCAGTTAAACGAGAATACAGGCCGTGACTATCCGGTAAGACACCAATTTTTCTTTGTGCAGCAATACGGCTTTGTGAAATATCGATTCCATCAATGCGCGCCTCACCAGCATCTTGCTGTAGTAAGCCATAAAGGATTCGCAGGGTGGTGGACTTGCCAGCACCGTTTGGACCTAGCAAACCTGTCACCTGACCATCGGCTGCGGTAAAGGATATGTCCTTGACGGCAACCACCTCAGAAAATGATTTGTTAAGATCTTTAACTTCGATCACTTGACTGGCTCCGGATCTTTGAGTTGCTCAAGCACACCTGCAAAGCTAGTAAAAAATGGCTGTCGCTGAATATTTACCGCACAACCAGCCTCAAGATCTTTGACGGATGCTGAATCCAAAAATCTATTGATAACTTCAGGCATACAGCCCTGGGTCATCGCACCATGGCCCGCACCTGGGACAATAATATGTTCAGCATTGGATAAGGTTTGTAGTGCCTCAATGGCATATTTTGGCGGTGTAATTGGGTCCAGTACACCAGAAGTGAGTAGTACCGGTACGTCTGATGTGACAGGCTCAAAGTAACTGGCTTCAATAGGTGTGGTTGGCCAGAATTTGCAAACAGCATCCAGGGTTTCAAATAGCGGATTTGAAAAGTGCGTGGATGGGTTGCCGCTGGTCATTCGTTGCATATCTTCTGCGCAAAGTACTGAAGCCAGCATACCCGCACTAATGGCCTGGTCAGGGTTAAACAGCAGCTGGGCCAGGGTCATTAAAGGTGTGTAGTTCTCGTCATAGGCTTCCTCTATTGCGAGCGGTAACAGCCTTGACAGGGTGCGATCATAGAGCACAGACCGAACTAACCGATCGATGATCTCCGCTTGCAGATGTATGGTGCGCTGTTGACCGGTAAGAGGATGGGTAATGTCGATTAGCGTTTCAACTTGTTCGAGGCGTGCCACCAGCCTTTCGTAGTGGCGCATGAGTTTGGGATAGTTCTTATTACAAGCGGTTTGTTTTGCGCAATCCTGGACTAATAATTCGAATGCACGTTCCGCATCGATTGCCACATTCTCAGGAATTACCATGGTTGTGGGTGCAACAGCATCTAGTACCGCGGTTCTAACTGTTTCACCGTGTCGTCGCATGTAGACAAGGGCAGCTCTTGTGCCGTAAGAAACGCCCATCAGATTTATCTTCTCATAGCCCAGATATTCTCTGACCTGATTCAGATCATCCATTGCAATTGGGGTAGTGTAGAGCCGTGTGTCGGCATCCAGGGTTTCCAGACAATTTTCTAGCTGCGATAGCTCGGTTTCCATGGTGGCATTGCTGATATCAATTTGAGCCAGTTCGTCAGAAGACAAGCAGGCCATGGAGTTCGATTTTCCTGTGCCGCGTTGATCGACAAGTACGATGTCACGATCCTGTCGCCATTCGGGAATTTGACTAAAGACATAGGGGCCAATACTCACCGCCGCTTGACCGGGTCCACCTGCAAGAAAGAATATAGGGTCCGGTGCCGCGTTGGTGGCGATTGCTGGAATCACCATGATGTTGAGATCAATCTTGCGTCCTGAACCAGTTGTACGATTTTCATACACACTAAGTGTGCCACACAAACTCTTCGAGACCAGCCCGGAAATAGCGACGTTAACCGTGTCATCGCAGGGAGATAGCAGGGTGTCCAGTGCGGGTCTGGTGACTGTGTTTGATTGGTATTGACCGCACCCCGTCAGGAACAGGAGTGCCAAAAAGAGTAAGCGCATGGAGCGAATAAATACCTCATTAAATACAAGCTCAATGTAGCGAAATCCAACCTTTATAGCTAGCAGATGAGATTCATTGGGGATTGATCTGGATCAACGTTCAGCGCCGATGGGTCACCTAAAATTATAACCTCACTCTGACGGAGCATATCTATGCCACGCATCCTGGTAATTACAGATCCTGATTTCTCGAATGAATTTATCCTCTCTCGCATGCGTGAGGTACCTAAAGAAAATACTGTCTATAGGGTTGAGCATTACCTCTCGCCAACAACGGCGAAAGACGGCAGTGAGTTCAGCAAAAAGTTAAAGGATAAGCAGGCCTGGCTTAAAGATCTGGTAGCGCCGTTGATTGCAGAAGGCTATCAGGTGGAATGGGAAGTCCATGCCTATCGCAGGTTGTTCCAGACTATTATAAGAAGCGCAAAGAAGTTCAATGCTGACTATGTCTTTAAGCCTCTGAGACAACATTCAACCTTGCGTAAGCTCTTGTACAGCTCAACAGACTGGAACCTGATTCGCTACTGTCCTTGCCCATTGTTGTTGATGAGTGAAACCTCAGAGATTCATGGTCGGCCCGTATTGGCGTCACTGGACCTTGAGACTCGTGATGAGCCTCATGCAAAACTCAATCAGGTTGTCTTGCAGCAAGCGGGGATATTGTCTGAGTTGCTTGAGTCAAAACAGCATCTGGTTAACGCCTATAATTTAATGACAGTCACGGCAGGTGATGTGGTACTCGATCCGCTGGAATACGAGATAATCAAAGGCCGCCGTGAAGAATTTTTTACGAAGGCGTTAGAGCTCGCGGCAAAAAATAATATTTCTCCTGACAATGTGCATTTGCGGGAAGGAGCGCCAGAGATGGTTGTGAATCAGGTTGCCGAGGAAATAAACGCCGGGGTAGTGGTCATCGGGACAGTGGCACGGTCTGGTATTTCCGGGATGTTTATTGGCAATACAGCAGAAAACGTGATGGAAGGGACTCACTGTGACATCTTTGTTGTAAAACAAAGTGACTTTGTGAGCCCCGTCGAGGATGAGGACTAAACGGCTGTATAGCCGCCGTCAACGACCAGCTCACTACCTGTAATAAATGACGCATCGTCAGATGCCAGGAAGAGAATAGACCGTGCGACATCATCGGCGACGCCAAGGCGTCCGATTGGGTGTCGCTCGGTCAGCATTTCCCTAAATCCTTCCTCGGTCATATTGTCTTCATCCATATGATTAACAATATCCTTTACCAGCGGCGTCCAGATAAATCCTGGGTGGACTGAATTCACGCGGATATTGTAACCAGCCGTACCACAGTGAACTGCCAGAGATTTTGATAACAGTCTCACGCCACCTTTTGAGGCATTGTAGGCAGCACCGGCACCACCTACGAGGCCGTAAACAGACGAGATATTAATGATGGAACCACCATGATCACGCATTAGCATGATGGCCTTTTGGCTGCCCATAAAAACCGAGTCCAGATTTACATCCATTACCTTGCGCCAGCTCTCAAGGGTTGCTTCCTCAAGTGGTGGCAGGCCAGCGCCACTCACGCCGGCATTGTTCACGAGAATATCTAATTGACTATACTGATCGATAATCTGTTGCAGCACCTGATCCCACTGCTGGTCACTGGTTACGTCTTGCTGAATGGCAATTGCATCGCCACCCTCTTGTCGAATCTGTTCAGCAATCTCTTCCGCTGCGCTGAGATTAATATCAGTCACAGCAACCCTGGCACCAGCCTTTGCGAATAAAAGGCTAGTCGCGGCGCCAATACCGCTACCGCCACCAGTGACGAGTGCTGTTTTTCCATCAATTCTATTCATAAAAGTATCCCAAAAAATAGTGTGGTCAGTTTGGCGGCTGTGCCGATTAAGTTTTCGCCATGCAGTGAATCAAAATCTGCAGCTGATTGAAAGTTGAACCAAACCGTTACTTGCGTTATGACGTAACACTCTGCTAAACCTGCATCTATGGACACAATCCCTCGCCAATGAGTACTGAAACCCAGACTGATCTACAGCCTCGTCCCATTAGTATTGGTGTCGGTGCCTGCACCATTGGTAAGCCAGTCCGATATAACGGTGAGGCGAAACGGCAAAATAGTTTCCTCCAGCAGTTATCAGAACATATGCAACTGATACCTTTCTGTCCTGAAGTAGGCATTGGTCTAGGGGTGCCGAGAGAGACAATCAGGATTGTGGTTGATAAGACGACGGACGAGCAGGTGCAACGGGTAAAGGATAGCGCAACCCACAGCAAAGATTACACCGCTGAGTTACAGGGCTTTGCAAAGAAAACCCTGGAACAAAACCCCGACCTCTGTGGCTATATTCTGGTCAAAGGTTCCCCTTCTTGTGGCCTCGACCGGGTAAAGGTCTATACCCAGGAAGGTAATATTGACGG
>CBDUKY010000309.1:0-4549 GCA_965367925.1 uncultured Pseudomonadales bacterium
GAAAGAATCTATTCGTCACTTTGCCTCAAGGCTCGCCATGGATATCGAAGGGCTTGGCGATAAACTGGTCGAGCAGTTAGTTGATGCGGATATGATTCACTCTCCGGCGGATCTGTTTTCGCTCAAGGCAACGGACTTGATTGAACTTGAAAGAATGGCGCCAAAGTCCGCCAATAAGCTCCTTGAATCCCTGGAAAAAAGTAAACATACAACCTTGCCAAGATTTATCTATGCGCTTGGGATTCAGGAGGTCGGCGAATCCACTGCCAGAAACCTGGCGCTGTTTTTCGGTGACATGGGCTCATTAAGAGATGCGGATGATGAGCGGCTTCGTAGCGTGCCGGATGTTGGGCCGATTGTCGCGGCGAAGATTCGTCATTTTTTTACCCAGCCGGAAAATATCAAGGTTATTGATAGATTGATTGAAGCTGGCATCGTCTGGGAAGAAGAAGCATCTAATGCAGACCCTGAGGCGTTGATAGGTCAAACCTTTGTCCTTACAGGTACCCTGTCCCAGCTGAGTAGAAATGAGGCCAAGGCTAAACTTCAATCCCTTGGGGCAAAGGTTGCTGGTTCGGTTTCAAAAAACACATCTGTCGTTGTGGCAGGAGATGCGGCAGGTTCAAAGCTCACTAAAGCCCAGGAACTCGGTATCGAGGTTATAGATGAGCAAGCACTGGTGACATTGTTGGGGAGGCATGGGCTATGAATAATCTCAGGCGATATGCGCTGTTAGGTCTGTTTACCTTGCTTGTCTCGGCTTGTACAACTTCGCCACCAAAAGAGCAGGATAATATTTGTGAGATCTTTTACGAAAAGGATCACTGGTACGATGACGCAAAGGACTCCCAGCGTAAGTGGGGCACACCGATTCCTGTCATGATGTCGATCATCTATCAAGAATCCCGGTTTAAAGCCCGGGCCAAACCACCCAGAAAGAAAATCCTATTTGTCATTCCGGGTCCAAGGCCAGCGAGTGCCTATGGCTATGCCCAGGCAACAGATGAAACCTGGAAAGCTTATAAACGCTCAACCGGCGCCTGGGGGGCTGATCGAAACGATTTTGAAGACGCCATTGATTTCATTGGCTGGTATAACGACCAGAGTTATCGGCGCAACAAAATACAAAAAACAGATGCCTATAATTTGTACCTGGCCTACCATGAAGGGCAAGGTGGATTTACCAAACGATCATTTCGAAATAAGAAGTGGTTGAAGGATGTTGCTAAGAAAGTTTCGTCGCGATCGGCTGTCTATGCAAAGCAATTGAAAACTTGCGAGAAGGAGTTAGGCAAAAACTGGTTCTGGCGATTGATCACATAGTCAGTCCAGTACAGACCGTCAGAGGCTTATTCGCCGCTTGATCGTCTGGATGTTGTTCTACGTGAACCCTCGCGCCTTGTTTCGCGGCGACGTCGTTCAAAGTCGGGGCAGGTGTCCTCGTGACGACGGTCTGGTCCTCGCCTTTCATTGGCCTTTTTGTCAGCTGCGCGCCGATCAGATTCAGCGCGTCGATCTTCTGCTTCGCCCATTGGATCCATCCATAGGTTGCGGGAATACATGATCTGACGGTTGCGCCGGAAGATCAAGAATTGTTTGGTACTAGTTTGATTCATTGTTAAACACTGTGGGATAAAAGCAGGCAATCATGTTGCAAGACGAACTTAAAAAAGACATTCAAGTTGCCTATACATCTCTACTCGATGCGAAGGGTTACCGGGCTAGACACTGCCAGAAACAGATGGTGGCTGATATTGCTAATGTACTCGGCAATATCGAGGTAGACGCGGAAGGTAATCGCATCTCCGAGAATAATATTTGTGTTGTTGAAGCCGGTACTGGTACGGGCAAAACCGTTGCCTATGCTATCGCTGCCTTGCCGATCGCCAGGGCTATGGGTAAGAAGCTCATTATTTCCACGGCAACTATCGCCTTGCAGGAACAAATTGTTTTTGTTGATCTACCAGATATTGCACATCACTCTGGGCTGGATTTTTCCTATGCCCTTGCCAAGGGGCGGCGCCGTTATCTCTGCTTGTCTCGATTAGACCAGGCGCTTCAGTCAGGCACTTCAGGCAATCAAACCCTGGCATTTTATGACGATGAGCAGTTCCCCGATGCGGGTTCACACACGGCCTTGTATGAAAACATGCTCACCAGCCTGGGTAAGGGGCAGTGGGATGGTGATCGGGATAACTGGAAAGAAGAGATAGAACCCAGTGCCTGGATACCTATTAGCACAGACCATGTGCAGTGTACTGGACGACAATGCTCACATTATGAGAACTGCTACTTTTATCGTGCCAGGGAACAGATCCATAAGGTTGATTGTATTGTCACCAACCACGATCTGGTGCTGGCGGATATGATGATGGGTGGCGGCGCTGTGCTTCCCGCACCGGAAGAGAGCATTTATATTTTTGATGAAGGCCATCATCTACCAGATAAGGCCATTAACCACTTCTCTAACTTCCTGCAGATTCAATCCAGTCAAACCTGGCTAGAACAGGTGCCTGGCACTCTTGAGCGGATTACCAATGATCTGGCGGAGGTGGGAGGATTACCGGGAAATCAAGCCCAGTATGAAGAGGCGGTTCAGGATCTGGTTGCACATCTGCAAGATGCAGCGGCGATATTCTCGAGTCTTGAGGAAGAAGCGGAGGGTAATGACAATGATCGTCGTTATCGCTTCCCTGGTGGCCAGGTTGAAACAATCCATCGTGAAACCAGCCGCAATCTGCTCCAGGCGAGTCAACGGTTGCTTGGCTATCTGCAAATTCTTGAGTCCGCGATGGAAGATGACCTTGGTCATGCAGACCCATCAGAGAAGGAAGACTACGAACGCTGGTTGCCTGTAGTGGCCAATATGACGTCGCGCATTCAGTCTGCCACGGCTTTGTGGCAGGACTATATGTTGGAAGACGATAAACATGAGGCACCGCGTGCGCGCTGGATTAATTTTCGTGAAGGTGAAGAGATGATGCTAAATGCAAGTCCCGTTGCCGTTCACGAGACCTTGCATGAACTGCTCTGGTCTCGCTGTTTTGGCGCTGTCTTGACCTCTGCGACCCTGGCCATGGGCAATGACTTCAGCCGTTTTCAAAAGCGGGTTGGAATTAGTTCGGACAATCGATTCAGAGCATTGAGAAGTCCTTTTAACTTTGAGCAACAAGCGGTTTTAAGTGTACCAAAAATGCATTCTGACCCGAGAAATGCAGACGAGCACAGTGATGAGGTGGCTGAACTGTTACCGGGCATACTTGCCCATGCCACAGGCGGGCTAGTGCTGTTTTCATCCTGGCGACAAATGTACCGGGTCAGTGAACATCTACCGGTAGATTTTATGGCAGGTGTACTCAGTCAAGGTAGTCTCGCCAAAGCAGAAATTGTGCTGCAACACAAAGCGAAGGTGGACCGGGGTGAACAGAGCATTATCTTTGGTCTGGCAAGCTTCGCTGAAGGTATCGATCTACCCGGTCAGTATTGTGACCATGTGGTGATTGTGAAGATTCCCTTTGCTGTACCAGATGATCCTGTCGGCGCAACCTTGAGCGAATGGATAGAAGCAAACGGTGGAAATTCATTTCAGGAAATTATGATTCCCGATGCGGTGCTGCGAATGGTTCAAGCCTGTGGTCGTTTACTCCGCACGGAAACCGACAGTGGCGTAATCTCTGTATTAGACCGACGGTTGGTGACCCAGCGCTACGGCAAACTAATCTTGAATGCATTGCCACCTTTTCGGCGCGAGATTGCCTAGATGGCTTCAATTGAAGTGCAGCAACGACGGCAAGCCGAGGCAGTTTTTAAGGCCTCATGCGATACATCCCAGTTGGATCTCGATGCAAACTACTTTGACTATTTGTATCAGGTAGCCAGTTGGCTAGCGAACCACATTGTCGATGGCAGCAAGAAAACGCTCGGTGTCGCTGGTGCCCAGGGGAGCGGCAAGTCTACCTTTTCACTGCTGCTTGCGGATCTATTAAGAGAAGTATTTAAGCTTGATGGACTGGTGCTATCTCTCGATGACTTTTATTTGACCAGGGAAGAGAGGCGCCAACTTGCCCGTGATGTGCACCCGCTCCTGGAAACAAGAGGCGTCCCTGGTACCCACGATATCAACAAGCTACTGGCAGCCAGCGCTGGCTTTGTTCGCAATGAAGATATTTTGTTGCCGGAATTTAGCAAGCCTAATGATGACAGAATAGCTGAGCATGCCGTGGCGACCGATGACATACAGCTATTAATATTTGAAGGCTGGTGCTGGGGCGCAAAGCCCGCCAGCGAGGATGAATTACAAGAACCCATTAATCAGCTTGAACGGCAAGAAGACCCGGCAGGTGTCTGGCGGCGTTATGTGAATCAACAGCTTGCTATTTATCAGCCAGCTTTCGACACGGATTTTTCGATTTTTCTTCAGGTCCCGGATTTTGAAGCCATAAAGCGCTGGCGCTGGCAGCAAGAGCAAGGCTTACCCTATGGTCCAAGGCGCATGACAGAGGCACAGATAGCGCGCTTTATCATGCATTACGAACGAATTACCCGGGCT
>CBDUKY010000310.1:0-4513 GCA_965367925.1 uncultured Pseudomonadales bacterium
TTTCATCAGCTTGGCGCACCCAAATCTTTCTATGAGAAAACGAGTCGTTGGGTGCCCTGGTTTGGCATCAGTGCGGCCTTATTTCTAGGATGTGGGGTTGTCTGGGGCTTACTATTTGCACCGCAGGATTACCAGCAAGGCGATACGGCGCGAATCATGTATATCCACGTGCCGGCATCAATTCTTGCCCAGTCTAGCTATCTAATGATGGCAACTGCCGGGGCAATATTTCTGATCTGGCGAATCAAGCTAGCAGACATTGCGATGCAGTGTGCTGCGCCGATTGGGGTCAGTATTACTTTTCTCTCCCTTGCAACTGGTGCCATCTGGGGTAAACCCATGTGGGGCACCTGGTGGGTGTGGGATGCACGGCTAACCTCGACGCTTATCCTCATGTTTTTGTTTATGGGCGTCATCGCACTTCGAAATGCGATTCCTGATCGCCAGGCTGCTGGTCGCGCTACAGCAATATTGTCAGTGGTAGGCGTCATTAATATCCCGATCATCAAGCTGTCCGTAAATCTCTGGAATAGCTTGCATCAACCATCAAGCTTCTCACTTATGGAAAAGCCGGCAATGCCCGCTGAAATGTGGCTGCCCTTACTCGTGATGGTTATAGGCTTTTATTTGTTCTTCTTCACCATTTGGATGATGAGAATGCACACTGAAATACTCAACCGTGAATACCGAACCGAATGGGTTCAGAAGCTGGTTAAATCGAGGCTATCCAATGCAGTTTGATTCAATAGCTGAGGTGATTCACATGGGTGGCTACGGCGCCTTTGTCTGGAGTTCCTATTTACTAGGCCTGGCCGTGGTTGTTTTTAATACCCTTGCGCCTTTCATGATGAGACGCAAATTTTTCCGCAATCAGGCTGCACGGCAAGCCAGGGAAGACGTATGAAATTTGGCAAGATGAAAAACCATCGTAGGAACAGGCTTTTGTTGATTGCCTTTCTGGTACTTGGCTGCGGCACTGCCGTGGCGTTAGCGCTCATGGCACTAAATGAGAATATCAACTTGTTTTATGCACCGGATCAAATTGTAGCTGGTGAAGCCCCTGTCGGTGAGGTCATCCGTGCGGGTGGCATGGTGAAAGAAGGCAGTATTGTGCGTTCTAAAACGGATCTGAAAGTTAACTTTGTGATTTCTGACCTTCAAACCTCAGAAGTGGAAATTCAATATGAGGGCGTACTGCCAGATCTCTTTCGAGAAGGTCAGGGTGTGATTGCACGCGGGGTGCTGAGCAAAAACGGCGTGTTTATGGCCGATGAAGTTCTGGCCAAACACGATGAAAACTATATGCCGCCAGAAGTATCAGATGCACTAGCAGACGCACACAATAAAAATGCAGAGAAGGGTAGCTAATGGTTGCGGAAATTGGTCATTTTAGCCTGATCCTGGCACTCGCACTGGCGACTTGTCTGGCCGTAATTCCGGCGCTGGGTGTATATCAGGGCCGTGTTCCATGGATGCGTCTTAGTGGTTCACTATCTGCCGGTTTGTTTGTGTTCGTGTTTATTAGCTTTTGTTGTCTGGCAAATGCCTTTTTAGCTAACGATTTTTCGGTGGCGTATGTTGCCCGAAATTCAAATACGGCCTTACCGCTACAATACAAGATATCGGCTATCTGGGGTGCGCATGAGGGATCTTTCCTGCTCTGGATACTTGTGATGTCTGGCTGGACCCTGGCCGTCAGTCTTTTTAGCCAGGGCTTAACCCTCGATATGCGCGCCAGAGTGCTATCGGTGCTTGGTGCCCTGACGGTTGGCTTCCTGCTATTTATCTTACTTACATCAAATCCATTTGATCGCACCTTGCCGGTGTACCCATCTGAAGGTTCCGACCTTAATCCGCTATTACAAGATTTTGGTCTAATTGTGCATCCACCAATGTTATATATGGGCTATGTAGGGTTCGCCGTGCCATTCGCCTTTGCAATTGCAACCTTAAGCAGCGGTCGCCTTGATTCTGCCTGGGCGAGATGGTCGAGACCCTGGACGAATGTGGCCTGGGCATTCTTAACGGTAGGGATCACCCTTGGTAGCTGGTGGGCCTACTATGAACTAGGCTGGGGCGGCTGGTGGTTCTGGGATGCTGTAGAGAACGCCTCCTTTATGCCCTGGCTAATTGGTACTGCTTTGATTCACTCTCTTGCAGCGACTGAGAAGCGCGGTGTATTCAAGAGCTGGACAGTATTGTTAGCGATCTTCGCATTTTCCTTTAGCTTACTTGGGGCATTTCTAGTTCGCTCCGGTGTGCTGACATCGGTTCACTCGTTTGCTGTGGACCCAGAGCGGGGCATGTTTATATTGATCTTCCTGATCCTTGTAATCGGTAGCTCGCTGTTGCTTTATGCAATCAAGGTGTCCGGTATTCGAAGTCAGGCGGGATTTGATTACACATCTCGTGAAGTCTTTCTGCTCATCAATAATCTTTTGCTGGTGGTTGCCACTAGTGCTGTCTTGATGGGAACAATTTACCCCTTAATTTATGAAGCCATGACTGGTGGAGGGAAGATTTCTGTCGGCCCTCCCTATTTCAATAAGGTCTTTGTACCGATTGTGATGCTGCTATTTATAACCATGGCTTTTAGTCCGAAAACACGTTGGAAGACCACGCCACTAAATATTTTAGTTCGCAGTCAGATAAAACCATTTATAGCGAGCCTGGTGATTATTGCTGCGCTCATAGGCTTGTTTGCGTCAAGCTTTGAGCCAGTTGTGCTGTTTGTAGACACCATCGCCTTGTGGATACTGTCGAGCCTTGTGATTGACTGGTGGCAGAAAACTGCGAACAAGCGTGATCGGTTTGCTAGTTTGCTTAAACAGACACCATCCTATTACGGCATGCTGCTTGGTCACCTTGGTATTGCGATTGCGATGATTGGTGTCGTCGTCACCATCTACTTTAGTGAGGAAAAAGATGTGCGACTTGCGCCAGGCGACGTGGTAGTTCTGGCTGGCTATGAGTTTCGACTAACAGAAATGAAAAAAGTCCAGGGGCCAAATTATCTAGCTGATCGAGGTATTATCGATATAAGCAAAGATGGCCAACAATTTGTCACTTTACATCCAGAGAAGCGCTTGTATCGCGCAACAGGCAGCGTGATGACGGAAGCAGATATGGATGTAAATATCTTTAGAGATCTTTACGTCGCGCTCGGCGATCCGATTGACGGTAGCGCCTGGGCAGTGCGGGTGCACTATAAACCCTTTGTTCGTTGGATCTGGTTTGGTGGTTTGTTTATCGCCCTGGGTGGTTTTGTGACAGTTGTCGACCGACGCTATCGCGCGGTTAAGCGTAAGCAAGCAGCCATGGCTCAATTAGGTGCGACTGCATGAGTGAAGTGGGTGTAGAAACTAAGAAGTCAGGTATTGCTAGAGTTCTACTCTTGCCCCTTGCGTTTTTCTTGCTACTTGTGGGCATTCTTGCAATTGGTTTTAAGCTTGAAGATCCGCATTTGTTACCTTCAGTGCTAATTGATCGACCTTTCCCGGCGTTTGCTTTAAGTGAACTTCATGATCCCGAGCGAACCATTACAGAAATGGATTTGAAAGGTGATGTGTCGTTAATCAATGTCTGGGCGACCTGGTGCCCTAACTGCCTCATTGAACACCCTGAGTTTATGCGTATTAGTCGGGATGAAGATGTGAAGCTTTATGGTATTAACTATAACGACGACCCAGTAAAGGCGCGACAGTGGCTGGTCAGGCACGGAAATCCCTTTGACATGATTATGGTGGATGATCAAGGTAAGTTAGGTATTGATCTCGGTGTATATGGCGCGCCTGAAACTTTTCTTGTGGATGCCGACGGAGTGATCCAATTTAAGCATGTTGGTGTTGTAACACCAGAGCTATGGCGGCAGACCTTGGAACCTTTGATTGAACAGCTGAGGGAGGGACGCTAGATGATAAAGCTCATACCCATCTTACTGTGCTTTTTTTCTCTGCCTGCATTGGCTGCGATTGATGCCTACCCTTTTGATAATGACGTTCAGCGAGACAGATACAATGCGCTGATTGATGAACTACGTTGCCCTCAGTGTCTAAATACAAACCTCGCTGGCTCTGATTCTATGATCGCTAAAGACTTGCGGCGTGAGGTTCACCGGCTGGTATTAGAAGGCAAGTCTGACGAGGAAATTCTCGATTATATGTATCAGCGCTACGGTGATTTTATTTTGTATGAACCGAGAGTTACCGGTGCCACCTTGATGTTGTGGTTTGGTCCCTTCGCGCTGCTTCTGCTGGCGCTATTTATTGGCTTTAAGGTCGCGCGTCAGCGACAGCAAGCCGGCTCCTCATTGAGTGATGAAGAGCAACAAGCCTTTAATAAACTTGTGCGTGGTGAAACCGATTAAATGATGACTTTCTGGATTACGGCTGCTGCGCTGAGCCTTGTAGCTGCTGCTTTTGTACTACTCCCTGGATATCTATATGGCCGCGGTGTTACTGATACCGATCGCCGCAGTGTCAATGTAGGGATATTCGAAGAGCGTGGGGATGAA
>CBDUKY010000311.1:0-4481 GCA_965367925.1 uncultured Pseudomonadales bacterium
AGAAGACGATTTTCAGCAACTCGCGAAGGAGTTTGATCTTGATTCATCTGATAAACTCCGTATTCGTCAACTCGCCGCAGAAAAGCTGGTCCAGCATCTGGCCGGTAAGAAAAATAGCGAGTAACCATTAGACTGGAAGTACCCCATGTTACGTTTGAAGGTAAACATGTGGCGTCGCCGCCGGGCCGAGGCCTACGCGAGCTTCAGCACAACTGAACGCAAACAAAAGATATTCTCCCTGCTCCTTATGTTGACGGCGTTGTGCTTCGTTCATGTGCTCGCCATGATGTGGTTTGAAGGTCTGTCGCTGTGGGATTCAATCTGGCTAACCCTGACAACAATCACAACGGTTGGCTATGGTGATCTCGCCGCCCAGACAGTCGGTGGCCGGTCAGCAACCATTATTCTGGTTTATATGTTTGGGATTTTTCTTCTCGCGCAAATTGCCGGGGAGTGGATTGATTTTCGCCTGGATCGCCGGGACAGGATGAGAAAAGGCCTTTGGAGATGGAAGATGAAAAATCATATTGTCATTATCAATACACCGATCCACGATGGTGCGAGGTATTTGCGAATCCTTGCAGAACAGGTGAGAAACTCCGCTAGCTTGTCGCATCATACTATTCAGATTTTCTCCTCAAGCTTTCCCGACGGCTTACCTGGTGAGTTGATCAAGCAAGGTGTTGTCTTGCATCAGGGGGCACCGGAAGGTGGCGGTCATTTTGGTGATGTTGATATTGAGTCCGCGGCATTCGTACTTGTGCTTGCAGTCGATGCTTCAGATTATCGATCAGACTCCGTTACGCTGGACATTCTCGACCAGCTTAAGCAGTACAGGTTACCAGGCTATGTGTTGGCGGAGTGTGTTCAAGACGAGAATCGAGTCAGGTTTAAACATCACGGGGCAAATGCAGTGATACGTCCGGTTCGCGCCTACCCTGAACTGTTGGTGAGAGCCATGGCGGCGCCCGGAACAGAGACAATTCTAGAAGATCTATTCAAGCATCAAGGCGTGCATTCACGTCGATATAACATCTCGATTCGTGGCCAACGCTGGGGTGAGCTCGCCTCAAGAATATTACTCGCTGGGCTCGGTACACCACTCGGCTATGTGAATGGCGCTGAGATTGTGACCAATCCAAATTCAGATACCGCTGTGATCGCCAATGCAATATTTATCCTGGTGCATCACGATAATATTCCCGATCTAGATGCAGTCCGGGCTTGCGTCGACAACACCTGATTTTGCGATCCCGGGGTAGTAGCTGGACCAACGCACTTAGCATTATCTGCTGGTTGGTATTCGTGATGTGGGTTATTGAAGTCATCAATGCCGCCATTGGTCATCGCTTAAATTATTTTGGTATCCATCCGAGGCAGATTGAAGGCCTACCGGGGATCTTTTTCTGGGGCTTCCTACACGGCAACTTTAACCATCTGATTATGAATACGACCCCACTTCTTGTGATGGGTTACTTTGTCGCTCTGCGCGGTTTGTGGATATTTGTCCGGTGTAGTTTGTTTATCCTGGTGCTGGGTGGGCTAGGGGTCTGGTGCTTTGGCCGGGAAGCTATCCACATAGGTGCAAGTGGGTTGGTATTTGGTTATTTCGGTTTTCTCGTTGCTGTTGCCTATTATGAAAGAAGTCTAAAGACCTTCTTTATTGCCTGCGCCATGTTGCTGCTTTACGGCGGCATTTTGTTTGGCGTGCTACCGCGTGGCGGATTTGTCTCCTGGGAAGGCCACCTATTCGGCTTGATAGCCGGTATCACCTCAGCAAGATTCCTGGCCAAAGCTTAATTTGCTGCCGAACTGTTGAATCGCTAGCATGGGTGCTTATGGTTTGAGGCACAGAAGATGAACGCGAAGGTCAGGTTAGGCATCATTGGGCTGGGTAATATGGGCACAGCTCACAGCCGCACGGTACAAGATATTCCCGCAATCGAACTCACGGCCGTGAGTGATATTCAGCAACACAGGGTTGAGAAGATTGCCACAAAATATGCGTGCAAAGGTTTCGCTGATCCAAAGGCGTTAATGAAAAGCGGTCTCTGTGACGCTGTGCTAATTGCAACACCACATTATGATCACACGCCCCTTGGTATTTATGCGCTTAAACATAAGTTGCACCTGCTGGTCGAAAAACCGATCTCAGCACATAAAGCTGATTGTGAAAAACTTATTCGCGCACATAAAGATCCTTCTATCGTTTTTGCTGCAATGTTTAATCAGCGAACCAACCCCTACTATCAAAAAATTCGTGAAATGGTTAAGGATGGCACCCTTGGCGAGATTCGGCGGATTAACTGGACGATCACTGACTGGTTTAGAGCCCAGTCCTATTACGACAGTGGTGGCTGGCGTGCGACCTGGGGTGGAGAAGGGGGTGGGGTACTGCTAAACCAGTGTCCGCATCAGTTGGATCTATTGCAATGGATGTTTGGTATGCCAGCAGAGCTTCAGGCATTTTGTAGTCTGGGTAAGTATCACGACATAGAGGTAGAAGATGAGGTGACGGCGTTCCTGACCTATCCCAACGGCGCAGGTTGCACCTTCACAACAACCACAGGTGAAGCGCCGGGGGTCAATCGGCTTGAAGTGGCAGCGGAAAATGGCTTGCTTATCTATGACACAGATGACAAGTGTTTGCAGTTCAGGCGCAATGCAAAATCAACATCATTAGCAATAGCGGAAAACAGAGGCTTCGAGAAGCCGGAGATAAATATCGACACGATTTCGATTAGCCACGAGGGTCGGCAACATGTTGAAGTTATTGAAAATTTTGTCAGCGCAATTCGTGACGGCGAAACCCTCATTGCCCCGGCTGCGGAAGGTATACACTCTGTTGAACTAGCCAATGCCATGTTGTTTTCCAGCGCAAAGTCCAAACCCGTGCAGTTACCCTTAAGTGCAAGGGCCTATGCAAATCAACTGAATCAATGGATAGCAAACTCCAGGTATATGCCAGAGGATTTTTCTGGCAATGATAAGACCGAGATTGCTGACTTATCAGATACGTTTTAGGAGCCACCATGTCATCAGATGGACAAAATTATGCACCAGTCGTGCGCCGTTATGATCCTGTTTGCAAGCCAGGGGACTTTAACGTCGGTGTAGCCTTTCTTGATCACGGGCATATATACGGTATGGCGGAGAACTTAAAAGCCGTTGGTGCGACCATTAGCAAGGTCTATGAGCCGCATCCAAAGCGTCTTGCCTATTTTCAGAAACAACACCCGAAGGTTGAGGTGGTCAGTAGCTTTGAAGCATTGCTTCAGGACAAAGATATTCAGTTGATTGCCGCGGCCGCGGTACCGGACCTGCGTGGTCCCATCGGTGTCCAGGTGATGCTACACGGTAAAGATTACTTTACCGACAAGACGCCATTTACAACCCTTGAGCAATTAGCGCTGGCGCGAGAAACCGTTGCCAAAACTGGCCAAAAATATAGCTGCTGCTATAGCGAGCGACTCCAGAATGAAGCCGCCGAATATGCAGTGGAGCTGATTAACGATGGCGTTATTGGTGAGGTTATCCAGGTGATTGGTCTTGGTCCGCATCGCTTGAGTGTTGATTCCCGCCCAAAATGGTTTTTCAAGAAGCAGCAGTATGGCGGCATCATTTGTGATATCGGCAGTCATCAGGCCGAGCAGTTCCTTACCTATACCGGTGCAACGGATGCCAGGGTAACCATGGCACGGGTGCATAACTATGGGAATCCGGCATATCCAGAACTGGAAGACTTCGGCGACTTTTCCCTGGTAGGGGATAATCAAGCCAGCGGCTACTTTCGGATGGACTGGTTCACACCAGATGGACTCCGTACCTGGGGCGATGGTCGCACCACGATACTGGGTACCAGAGGCTTTATTGAATTACGTAAATATATTGATCTTGCCGCGGATGAGGTCCGTACGGACAATGTTTATGTCGTAACGGGTGATGCCGAGGAATCTCATCGGGTAGCGGGTAAAATTGGTTTTCCGTTTTTCCCCAGATTCATTCTAGATTGCTTAAACAGGACCGAGCAGGCGATGACCCAGGCACACTGTTTCAAAGCAGCAGAGATCTGTCTAAAGGCCCAGGCACTAGCAGACACCTCACCCTGAATAAGAATGCCCAGAACCAAAAACGCCCCACTAGTGGGACTAGTGAGGCGTTTAATTGGAGCGGGTAACGACCGGGGTCGCGCCCGACTTTGAACTCGTGGCATCGACAGATGCCTGAAACCAAAAACGCCTCACCAGAGAGCCTGATGAGGCGTTTAATTGGAGCGGGTAACGAGGTTCGAACTCGTGACCTCGACCTTGGCAAGGTCGCGCTCTACCAGCTGAGCTACACCCGCTTAAAGTGTTTGCAGATACGGTCATTCAATACCTGCGGTGCCTGTATTATCGAACACTAGCTAGTGTTTCGCAATATGGCATCCCCTAGGGGAGTCGAACCCCTGTTGCCTGGATGAAAACCAGGTGTCCTAGGCC
>CBDUKY010000312.1:0-4477 GCA_965367925.1 uncultured Pseudomonadales bacterium
GTATAGCCCTTGGCAAGTAGCGCCGCGCTGCGCAATTCGGCGAGCATATCGAGGTTGTTATTGCTGGCGACACCGTCTGTCCCGACCGCGACATTAATATCCGCCTCAAGCAAAGATGTGACAGGACAAATACCACTGGCTAATTTGAGGTTTGAATCTGGACAATGGGCGATATTGACTGAATTTTCCCGCAAGAGTGCGATTTCTGCATCATTCAGCTGGGTCATATGCACTGCTTGAAGGGCAGGGGAAATGATGCCCAGGCGTCTTAGTCTCTCAATTGGCCGCATACCTGATTGCGCGATCGCGTCCTCCACTTCTGTTGCGGTTTCGTGGAGGTGTAAATGAACGGGAATTTCTAATTCTTCCGCGTAAACGGCAATCTTTTCAAATGCATCGTCGCTCACTGTGTAAGGTGCATGGGGAGCCAGTGCGGTGGTGATCATGGGTCTATTTTTATGATCATTGTGAAAACCTAGCGCCTTATGAAAGTGTTCTGCTTCATCCTTTGCCCAGGCGTTGGGAAATTGGATAACTGGCAGACAAATTTGTGCCCGGAACTTGTGTTTGCCATAGGCTTCCGCCTCGGCATCAGGAAAGAAATAGCTATCTACTGCGCAGGTAGTGCCTGTGCTAATCATTTCAGCGATTGCGAGGCTAGTACCGTCAAATACAAAGTCATAATCAATATATGAGCTCTCAGCTGGCCAGATATGGTTGTTGAGCCAGTCCATGAGTCGTTTGTCATCTGCATAGCCACGTAACAGGGTCATGGCCGCATGGCCGTGCACATTAATCAGTCCTGGCATGACGGCCTGATTGGGTAGGTGCAGGTTTTCCCAATCGGGGTAGGTCTCAATGGCCCGATTAGCAGGCAAAAGATCAATGATGCGGTCGCCCTGGACAACAATGCTATGGGAAGTCAGTACTGTGCCGGTTGGCACGACAGGAATAATCCATTCTGGGCTGACAACAAACCCATTTGGTTTTGCGGTATTTTTCATGCAGCGGATTATGAACTTATCTGCCCAATATGTAACGTTGCAAGTGGTGCTGAGGTTAAACCTGGAGCTATTTTTGGGTGCAAAATTAGCCTTTTGAAGACCAGAGGCAAGTAGAAAGCTGAGACTAAATAAGAAGCATAAAAAATCGCACTTTACGTGCACTATCATGGTACACTTCTTAGCTTGTATGACCCGTTCTAGTTGTTGGATTTACCTGCGAATTAATGTCAGATTTTAGCCCTGATATCACCAATGTAAACATCGAAGACGAGCTCAAGCAGTCCTATCTGGACTATGCCATGAGCGTAATCGTCGGGCGTGCTTTACCTGATGTACGAGACGGACTCAAACCCGTCCATCGTCGCGTTTTGTTCGCCATGAACGAAATAAATAACGCCTATAACCGTCCTTATATGAAGTCCGCCCGAATCGTTGGCGATGTTATTGGTAAGTATCATCCCCATGGCGACACGGCTGCCTACGACACCATCGTTAGGATGGCTCAGTCCTTTAGTATGCGTTATCCGCTGGTTGATGGTCAGGGGAACTTCGGTTCTCTGGATGGTGACGGTGCGGCGGCGATGCGTTACACCGAAATTCGAATGAAGAAGATCGCCCACGAACTATTGGCAGACCTGGATAAGGAAACTGTCGATTTTGTGGATAACTACGATGGCACCATGCAAATGCCAGCGGTTTTACCTTCAAAAGTACCTAACTTGCTCGTCAATGGTTCCAGCGGTATTGCAGTTGGTATGGCGACGAATATTCCACCGCATAACCTGACGGAAGTTGTTAATGCCTGTTTGGCGTTAATCGAAAACCCAGAGCTTGATGTTGATGGGTTGATGGAATATATCACTGGTCCAGATTTCCCTACCGGGGCGATCATTAATGGTCGTGGCGGTATTGTGCAGGCTTATCGAACAGGTCGTGGCCGCATTCAAGTACGTGCTCGTTGCGATGTCGAGACCAATGAAAAGACTAATCGTGACACCATTATTATTAAAGAAATTCCTTATCAGCTAAACCGTGCTCGATTGATTGAACGGATTGCTGAACTCGTAAAAGAGAAGAAGATCGAAGGTATTAGCGAGCTTCGTGATGAATCCGCGAAAGACACCCGGATCGTTATTGAATTGAAGCGCGGTGAAGTCGGTGAGGTTGTACTTAACAACCTTTATGCACAGACCCAGTTACAGACCGTTTTCGGTATTAATATTGTTGCGCTGGTGGATGGTGAGCCAAAGGTACTTAATCTTAAGGAAGTACTGCAAAGCTTTATCATTCATCGTCGTGAAGTTGTCACCCGTAGAACATTATTCTTGCTACGCAAAGCGCGAGCACGTGGTCACGTGCTTGAAGGTCTGGCCGTTGCACTATCCAATATTGATCCTGTCATTGAGCTAATCAAAAGTTCAGCAAATGCACAGGAAGCAAAAGATAAGTTGATCGCAACTTCCTGGCGTTCAGAAAATGTTGAGAGGATGCTTGAAAAAGCTGGACCTGAGGCTGCCAAGCCAGATGATATTGGTGAACAGTATGGACTGAAAGCTGATGGACAGTACTTTCTGTCGCCAGAACAAGCCCAGGCGATTTTGGAAATGCGCCTGAATCGCTTGACTGGTCTCGAGCAAAGTCGATTGCTTGAAGAGTATCAAGAAATTATCGAAACCATTTCTGGTTTGATGGAGATCATCGCAAGTCCAGTCAGGTTGCTAGAGATTATTCAGGAAGAGCTTGTAGAAATTCGAGACGAGTATGGTGATGAGCGACTAACAGAAATTGTTGGCACCCAGGAAGATCTTACAATGGAAGATCTAATCACCGAACAGGATATGGTGGTTACCTTGTCCAATAGCGGTTATGCCAAGACGCAACCGGTGACAGACTATCAAGCTCAACGCCGGGGTGGTCGTGGCCGCTCTGCAAGTGCCGTCAAAGAAGAAGACTTTATTGAGCGACTCCTTGTTGCCAGCACCCACGACACCATCTTATGTTTTACCAATCTTGGTAAAGTTTATTGGTTAAGAGTATTCCAAATCCCTGTTGCTAGTCGTGCAGCGCGGGGTCGGCCAATGGTAAATATTTTACCTCTTGCTGAGGAAGAAAGAATTACAGCGATGTTACCTGTACAGGGTTACAACGAGGATCAGTTCGTCTTTATGGCAACCAGCAATGGTACCGTGAAGAAAACGCCATTGATGGATTTTTCCAGACAGCGAACAAGCGGTTTGATTGCCATCGAGTTAGAAGAAGGCAATACCTTGATCGGCGCGGCTATCACAGATGGTCACAGCGATGTGATGTTGTTTGGTAGTGGCGGTAAGGTGATTCGATTTAGAGAATCTGATGTTCGAGCCATGGGTCGAACAGCTCGCGGTGTTCGTGGTATTAAGTTGCGCCCCAATCAGCGGGTAATCTCTCTTATTATTCCTGACGAAGAGGGTGAATTACTCATCGCTAGCGAAAAAGGCTTTGGTAAACGTAGCCGGGTTTCCGATTACTCGGTAATTGGGCGCGGTGGCCAGGGTGTTATTGGCATGAAGTTAAGTGAACGAAATGGTGACGTGGTTGGTGCCATTCAAACCCGTCCTGGTGATGAAGTTATTCTGATCAGTGATCAGGGTACGCTGGTTCGAACAAAAGCCGATGAGGTGTCTGTTCAAGGCCGAAATACCCAGGGTGTTCGACTGATTAATATTATTGAAGGTGAAAGTCTGGTTGGTCTGGCTCGTGTCGATGAACCAGAAGAAACACCAGATGATACAGAGGACGATGCTGAAGAAAATGATAGCGTCGAGCCCACTTCGCCAAACAACGCGACTGATGTAGATGCTGGTCAAGACGACGAGCCTGCCAGCTAAACAATTCCTTCGACTTTACCCGCGAACCAGACACTCATGTCAGACAAATCCAACAATCCCGAAGCGCAACTGAACGAACTGCGCGAACGAATTGATACGCTGGATTTGCAAATCCTTGATCTTATCAATCAACGAGCAAAATGCGCCCTCGATGTTGCTGATGTGAAACAGCAAGCCTCTGGTGATGTTGCACCAATTTATTACCGCCCTGAGCGGGAAGCCCAGATACTGGCACGCTTAAAGCAATTAAATACCGGCCCTCTGGCAGATGACCGCATTACCCAGCTTTTTATTGAAATTATGTCACTTTGCCGTGCCTTGGAGAGGCCCACGATCGTCGCCTGTTTAGGCCCGCGCGGCACTTTCTCTGAGGAAGCCGCTTTGAAACGATTTGGCAGCACAATTACCACACTCGCTTGCGACTCGATTGATGAGGTATTTCGCAAAGTGGAGTCCGGTGCTGCTGATTATGGCGTTGTTCCAGTAGAAAACTCAACAGAAGGTGCCATCGGCAGAACAATGGATCTTTTATTACAAACTTCCTTAACTGTATGCGGCGAAATCCAGTTACCGGTTCATCAGTTTCTGATGGCGCAAAGTCCTGAA
>CBDUKY010000313.1:0-4444 GCA_965367925.1 uncultured Pseudomonadales bacterium
TAGGCTTGTCATACCGGAGTAGGCGAGTTGGGTGGTTTCGGAGTTTTGCCATTCGACAAACTTTTGTTCCATGTTTCGGGACATTTCGTCTCTCGCGGCAGCGGCGTGAGTGCTAAGTTGATTCAGTACCAGTGTTTCTGCTTCAGTTTTCGTACCGTCAGATGAAACTAGTTCTGTGAGATAGTTGGCATAGATCTCTCCGAGTAATCCGGCGGCTGTTGGGTCAGTTCTTGCTGCTTCAAGAAATGCCAGTGTATCGAAGTTTGAATAGGCACCCCCGGTGAGGTACTTAAATTCTGCTGTACCGCGCTCTTTCGCGCCATACGCGCCGATCATTTTTTGCAGCCTTTCGCTGACCTCATCGCCACGACTGAGCGCTAACCCGATTGCGTTAAGAACAGTTTCTTGCGCTCCATCAGGTAACCCAAGCAAGGTGCCGCGGCCATCACCAATCGATGTGGGATTAAAAAATCCATCATAGACAGCGTCATACTTAGCGCGTTCTGCATCAAGTGCTCTCCTTTGAGCTGCAATGATGGGATCAGGTGACCAGTTAAGCTTGCCGTTGTTACTTGCCACCACAGCGTAGTTTGGATTGAAGCCTCGCGCCTGGATAAACTGCGTGACTGGTTCTTCCGTTTCTTGTTCTTCTGTTGTGAACAGGCTGGAACTAGGTAGTGGAATCTCGAATGAACCCGAGACAATCACACTCGGTGTTTCGTTAGTACCGCCAGTTGGTTCAGTGATTTCAATAGGTACTGGCGTCAATACGACGAGATCTGGATTAAACTCTGCGTCAGGTGTAGTAATAGTGCTAGGAAAGCTGGCCAAAAAGATTTCGTCGCTAAATGCTGACGGTACTTCAAAATCTTCAGGGCTTGTTACCGTTTGAACTGGTGCTGGTTCATCCGTTCTAAAGACTCGATAGCTGATATCCGGGAAGGCGCTATCCTGCGTTTCAAAGTCTGGAAGGTTAGATATCGAGGCTGAAAATTGTGGTAATGGGAAGTTACCAATTGCCTCGGCATCGTCAACAGTAATTGTTACTGGACGTGGCAGTATGACGTAGTAGCCCTGCCGATTCGCCACAGCATAGTTTGGGTTTCCGATTAGAGCAGCGGACATGGTGCGCGCGCCAACATCGGCTCTTTGTCCTGACGAGCCGCTAATAATAAGGTTGTCCCGGAATACTACATCATCAATAGTATCAAAACTTGCGAGACCATCACCGGCGACGAGATATTCAAATTCTGGATCCTCATCACCATAAACACGAACCACGTTCTTTGGTTTGATGGCAATTTTGCGCACGAGAATTGTAAATAAACCGCCTGTTATTCTCTCGACAAAATAGTTGCCGCTGGTGTCGAGAACTTCCAGATTATATTGGCCAACCATTGATGTCTCGTCAGTAGGGTTGACGAGTTCGATGATGTCCGGGGTATCGGAGAAGGCTAATCCTGCAACAGTGAAGTCTGGTGCTGCCGGATTTGCTTCACCATAGACACGCGCCTGATTCGTGGTGCGAATTGTGATGGGGGCTTGCAATATCTCTAGTGTCCCATCCGTCACCTCAAGTGAATAGTTAGGACTTGTGATGCTGGCTGTAATTGGATATTTGCCAGCGTCTGCTGCAAGACCCGCTGGTGAAGTGATAGCTAACCCAATGGTGTTTGGTGCGTCATCCAACTTCAGTCCAATGAGTGCATCAAGACCAAAATCATCTCGACCTCGACCGTAAACCCCGAAAGTATCGCTCACTTCAATTTGAAGTGGTGCAGGGGTGATCGACATGATGCCTTGTTGGTAATTTATATTGTAATTGGGGTTAGGGTCGGATGTGACATTGACGCCATAGTCCAGTACGTTCGAAGACTGGGTCGCAGGTGTATTGAACGCAAGATTCGTAATAACCGAGGAATCATCGAAACTTGCCAGGCCATCCATTATTGCAGTGAATTCAGGATTGGGGGCACCGTATTCTCGAGTTGTGTCAACGGCGGTGATCGTTAGTGGTCTTGGTGTAATGGTCAGCGTCGAGCCGTTTAATGATGTGATGTTGTAGTTCTGCGCGTTTGCCCCTAGAAACTGAACCGTATAGGTACCAACCCCTGGATTGGTGGGTGCCAGGATATCAATGAACAGGCTGCTAAGAACTGAACTATCGTCGCCGTTAGCGAATCCGAAACCGACAATGCCGGGCGTCGGTAGTGGTTCACCGTAAACTTGTTGAGACTGTTGTAGGAAGAGACTCAAATTCGCTTTTGTAATGACTGCATTAGCGCCAGTAAAAGTAACAGCGTAGTTATCATTGAACTGGCTGCCTGAAACAGTAATTGGATAGCTGCCAACAGAGGATTCAATGGTTGCGGTTGTACTTATACCTAAACCATTGATCACGTCGTTGATGGTATCGGTTAGTTTTAGTCCAGCAATGTTATAGGTGAGATCAGGATTTTCATCACCATATGTCCTGGTAAATCCATTTGCGGTAATGGAGAGGTCAGCCGCGAATATTTCCAGGTTCCCTGGGACGAAGCTGATGTTGTAATTGGGATCTGCTAAACCGGAAGGTGTAATGCTGTAAACGCCAACATCACTGCTTTGTACCGCGCTGGTTGTATATATGGTTGCTGAAGTATCGATTGAGTCTCCTGATATGAGCCCGCTCAGACTCACTGAAAAGGCAGGGTTTGCGTCCCCAAAAGCGCGACTCATGTCCTGTGCTGTAACTGTCAGTGGTGCAGGCGTAACCTCAAGACTGCCTGGTACATAGGTCACGTTATAATTCGGGTTTGTAACCCCGCTTGCGGTAACTGGGTAGGTGCCGACATCGGCTAGCTTACCAAGACCGCCAGTACTGGTAGTGACTGTACCTACCGAGGCGAGGGTGTCGAAACTTGCAAGACCTGTTGCCTGTACACCTAAGGGTGAGAGCGTTTCACCGAATACTTTGTTTGCACTATCAGCAGTGATTGTCAGCTCCCGAAGGTTAATTGTCAGGGTGCCTGGTACAAAGGTCAGGGAGTAGTTCGGTGCGGTGGCCCCGAAGGGGGTAATATTGTAGGTACCGACCGGTGATTCTGGAACCGCAGTGGTTTGGAATTGTAAGCCGGTCACGATCGAGCTGTCGTCGCCTGTTCGAAAACCTGAATACATAGCGCTAAAAACTGGATTTTCATCGCCGTAAAAGCGAGCCGCGTCATTCGCAGTAATGGTAAGTTCTCTTGATGGATCTAGCTCAATACTAAAATTGCCGGCGACCAGTGATAATCCATAGTCGTAGTCAGAAAGCGTGACAGTACCGTTGGTAATATTGATTGGATAGTTACCAAGCGGGCTACCGAGTACGGCGGTGGTAGATAAGTCTGGCGTGCCAGAGAAGACACTCGCCGCTGTGTCGCTACCAACAAGACCTGAAACTGAAAAGGTTAGCATCGGGTTTGCTGTATCTGGCTCTCTCGATTTATCGTCAGCAGTCAAAACCAGGGTTGGTGCCAGACTGTAGAGAATGCGATCCCCTGTCTGAGTGATAGTGCCAGGTGCGTTACCTGCAAAGGTTTTGTTGTATACAGGTGCTGCAACCAGGCCACCCGTGGTCGTGTTGTCAGGTGTATCAGAATAAATCAAAAATCGGCTAGTACCGAAAGGATTAACAGCAATAGCACCAGCATTGTTAACGAATGAGCCTGTCTGGGCAGCGAGATAAATGTTAGAACCATCCTGATTAGTGGTAAATAGCGTGCCTGCCTCGAGGGTTAGATTGCCAGTGGTTACAATTGAAATAGGACCGTCGGTAGCGAAGTCACCACTAACATTTAGCCCCCCGGCACTATCTAAAATGTTAAGTTCTCCTGCGATCGAGTTTTCAGAACCGGAGTTCTCGAGCCGATCTATCTGGTTCGCAGGGTTGTTGATAATCACATCACCATCAATGGCGTCGCCTAAACCAAATTCTGGCTCCGTGAGATCAAGTTCAAGAGTACTAACGTCGAGTACACCGGCCACACTGATAGGACCCATGGAGCCGTCTCTGCTGTTCGATCCTGCTACGCTTGCATTTGGATTGCTAGCGATGGTGAGCTTACTCGCGGTGATTGTTGCAGCTGCGTTTACATTAAGTTGTGCTTCTGGGCTGAAATCTGGTGGGAAAGGATCGATAAAACCAAGACCAAAAATAATATCTGCTGTCCCACCATCTAAGTTGGCGTTGATATTGATATTGTTGCCAGCTTGTAACTCGAGACTGTTACTTGATACCCAACTAACAGGATCATCAAAGGTGATGGTGCCATTCTTGAGCGGGTCACTTGTGTCGAAGTCAGATGTATCGAGAATCACATTGCCTGCAGCGAGCTGACCTTCAAGCACCGAACTGAGCAAGATATTTGGGCCGGGTCCTGCTGCTTGAATGGTCAGGGCGTCAGGGTCTAGAAGTAAGGTA
>CBDUKY010000314.1:0-4427 GCA_965367925.1 uncultured Pseudomonadales bacterium
CGGCATAGGAAACGCCAAAGGTCGAAACCACAACTGCCAACAACAACAATCCACTTAGCAACTGGCGCCACTGGCAACACCAGATGAGCAATTGAATAAACGGATTCCCTTTCATGCGATCTTCTCCGCGACCCGCATGATCGAACTCCGTGAACGTCGATTTTGATCAACTTCTTTCTCGCCAGGTTTTACTGGCTTTCCAACAATTTTTAGATGGCGCTTGATTTCGCTATCACGAATAGGCAATCTGCTAGGTAGTTGTTCACCTCGCGCCTTGTCTCGAATAAATCGCTTTACGATTCGGTCCTCAAGGGAATGGAAGCTAATCACCACAAGCCGACCTTTCGCAGCTAACAATGGCAACACCTCATCGAGACAAATTTCTAAATCCTTCAATTCATCATTAATGTAAATTCGAATCGCTTGAAAAGTTCGTGTCGCCGGATGCTTCTTGTATTCACGAGTTGGCACTGCCGCTTCGATGACTTCAACCAGGTCTGCGGTAGTTTGCAGCGGTTGTTCGACTCTCCTTTCAACAATGCCTCTAGCGATCCTTTTGGCGAATTTTTCCTCGCCATACTTGCGTATGACATATGCAATGTCTGACATCCTGGCGTGATTAAGCCAGTGAGCAGCTGTTTCCCCTTGAGTCTGGTCCATTCGCATATCCAGCGGCCCGCTACGTGCAAAACTAAATCCCCGTTCAGCAACATCAAGCTGTGGCGAGGAAACACCTAGATCAATCAACACACCATCGAGTTGCTCCATGCCCGCATCTTCTGCGTAGCTAGCGATATCTTTAAACGATCCTTGTACCGCGATAAGCCTTGGCTCATCGGCAAATTTTCCCATGGCATCATCAATGGCTGTTGTGTCTTTATCGATAACCAACAAGCGTCCTTTCTCGGAGATGCGATCAAGAATCATCTGTGCATGTCCGCCGCGGCCATAGGTGCAATCCACAAAGTTCCCATCAAGATTCAGGACCAGTGCGTCAATCGCTTCCTGCTTCAATACTGTTTCGTGTAAACCCATTACAGTGAGAAGTTTTCTAAGTGTGTTGAAAGTTCAGAACTCAGATCGTCATCAATAAATTCTTGACGACGAACAAGCCAATGTTCCTCCGACCAGAGCTCAAGTAGGTTGCCTTGCCCTAGTAACACAGTCTTCTTGTCCAACATGGCATATTCACGTAACGGTGGCGTGAGCAATAACCTGCCACTGCCATCAAGTTGTATATCCGTGGCATAACCAAGTAGGAGTCTTTTCAAACGTCGGGCGGATCTATCAAAACTGGGCAGCTTTTCTAGCTTCCTCTGTAAGTCTTCCCATTCAGGACGCATGTAAACCAGCAGCGCCTTCTCCTCGGTATCTATGGTGACTACCATTTCTCCGTTACAATGATCCGCGAGCAACTCCCGATAGCGGGTAGGGATCGCCAGGCGACCCTTCGCATCGAGATTTATGTTGTTGGCGCCTCTGAACATGGGCTACTAGGATCCAGTTGTTGAATTGACGGAGATTACTCCCACAAATGCACACAATTTTGCACTTTTCTACACCGTGCATAATGGGAATGCGTCAGTGTCTTGTCAATAGAGGCGTTTAAGGCAATTGTGGTAAAAAAAACAACAACTTAGAGAATGTTCTTGATGGCCAAGAACAGAGTCAGAGATTAGTGGATAGAATACATTGGGATAGCCCATTAACTTAAAGTATTACTTTAAGTTAATGGGCTGGATTTTGGTGTTTTGAGGGATTAAGAATAATTCGTAATAGTTATCAGTTTTTTAATAACCAAAATTAGATGAGCTAACCGATAAGCCGGGTTCTGTCGTGGACAATCATTCATCTGGGATCCATGTCACCATGAACCTCAAGCGACCTACCCGAATCCAGCGCGGGCCGCGCCATAGGATTCCTATTCGGTCTTGCTCCAAGTGGGGTTTACACTGCCACAGATCGTTGCCGACTGCGCGGTGCGCTCTTACCGCACCATTTCCCCCTTACCTGATTCGTTCTTACGTTCAAATCAGGCGGTATATTTTCTGCTGCACTTTCCGTAGGCTCACGCCTCCCAGGCGTTACCTGGCACCCTGCCCTGTGGAGCCCGGACTTTCCTCTGTGTCGTGCGTGTTTTTCAACATGCCTAGCAGCGATTGCCTGGTTAGCTCAGGCGCTAGAGTAGTCACTACCGCGTCGATGCTCAATGTTTTTTTAGCTTAAGGGCGATATCGTAGAGTAATTTCTTACTTGTGCCAGTGAGTTTATGAGCGATTGCTGCGGCCTTTTTGGGCGGCAGCTCTTCTAACAAGGCCGACATCAGGGCTTCTTCTTCGAATTCACTTTTCAGATCTTGTTGCCCGGCAACAACCACCACGAACTCACCTTTAGAGACGATGTCACCTGTCGCCAATCCAGCGCCAAGCTCTGCAAGAGAGCCTTGCACCACCTGTTCGAAGGTTTTGGTTAACTCCCTGGCAATCGTCCCCTGACGATCTTCTCCAAATACCTCGATCAGATCTTCAAGCATGGCACCAATTCGATGTCTGGATTCATAAAATACAAGGGTTGCGGACTCACTCGTTAAAGCCTGCAGGTCTTTTAGGCGTGCATTTTTCTTTGCGGGTAGGAAACCGACGAATAAGAACCGATCCGTTGCCAGACCAGAAACCGAAAGTGCCGTGACAAGCGCACTTGGACCAGGAATTGGAACGACCTCGATCTCTGCTTCCCGGGCCAACTTTACCAGCCGATACCCAGGATCAGAGATCAGCGGCGTGCCAGCATCTGATACCAGAGCAACACTTGCTCCTGACTTGATTTTCTCCACCAGTTGCGTACTAGCGCCAGTTTCATTGAAGTCATGGTAAGCCTGCATCGGGGTCTTGATTCCAAAGTGTTGCAGTAGCTTGCCGCTGTGGCGGGTATCTTCTGCAGCAATTAAATCCACTGTAGACAGCACATCGATCGCCCGACGAGACATATCGTCATAATTACCTATAGGGGTTGCGACCACATACAACTTCAAATTCGTTCTCCAAATGCCAATGATGGAAGCAGGGAAACTTTTTCACCATGCCCTACGTCAGTCAGCGTCAATTTCTTACAGCGACTATGCAAAAATTACGTTACGATTCCCTTTCGAATTTCATTGCAAGTAGCCTCGACTCGCCCATGTACCGACTGTCATTATTGCTCTTTTTACTCTTTATTGTAGGTTGCGAAACCCAATCGACCTCAGTCTCAAACGATAGAGGCAAAAGAGACACCACACCTTACGTTCGAGGCTCAAGCATCCAAGCACTAATCGCTTCCGCCGAGAATGCTAATCCAACCCAGGCAGACAAGTTACGCCTTAAAGCCGCCAGAATAGCGCTGGAGAATTCGAATAGCCAACAAGCTGATGCAATATTGGACACGGTCGGCAACTCTGTTGAGGGTCAAGGTTCCCAGGCTTACTACTTACTGCGAGCCGAAGTTGCCATACTCGCAGGCGATGGCATATCAGCCCTTGGCTGGCTGAAGAACCCAGCCCTTTCTACCAACAATATGACTAAGGCTGAAACCCTCGCCTACAGTGAATTAAAAGCACAGGCTTACTATGTCAATCGAAGCTATCTCGCTAGCGCCAGGGAACGCATATTCTTTGACAATCTGCTAGACCCGGAAGCGAAGTCTGAGAACCACGAACAAATTTTCTCAGCATTGATGCAAATACCCTATCGAAATCTCAATGAGCAGGCGCGAAAAGCCATTACCAGTGACTTACGCGGTTGGTTATCGCTCGCTTCTTTAACAAAGCGGTTTCAAGACGACCCGATTGTTCAACTCCAGGAACTCAACAAATGGCGGAGAGTCTGGTCGAGTCATCCAGCGGCAATTCAATTACCAGAGTCTCTTAGCACCTTATCAAGGGTTATCGAAAACCAGCCAAAATCTATCGCACTACTATTACCGCTTCGAGGGAGCCTCGGCCCCTACGGTCGCGCAATACGTGATTCAATTATGGCATCCCGGTTTCAATTTTCGAGCAAGGTGGCAATCCAGGTATTTGATACCAACAACGCTGACATTACCCAACTGGTCAATCAAGCCGCGGCTGCAGGTGCTGAACTTATTATTGGTCCACTCGACAGAACCCAGGTAACAACCCTGGCTGCCGAGCGATCACTACCTGTTCCTATATTGGCGCTGAACAGAACGCTTGATGGTAGTGCTCACCCTGACCTCTATCAATTCGGTCTCGCACCAGAAGATGAAATGATCCAGGTGGCCGAGCAGGTTTTCCGGGAAGGCAAACGCAATGCATTGATCATCTATCCCGAGGGTGACTGGGGCAGTAGAAATTTTGAAACCTTTAACAATCACTGGTTAGGCCTTGGTGGCAATGTGATCGACGTATCCAGCTATCAAGATCAGAAAGA
>CBDUKY010000315.1:0-4402 GCA_965367925.1 uncultured Pseudomonadales bacterium
AAGCGCTGGCGCAATCCTCGCGTCACTGGCACTCATCAGCATTCGCCTTGCCACATCTGACATCCAAATTGTATTTGCCTATATTTTCTTTGGTATTGGTTTTGCAGCTTCTGGTTTGCTGAGCGCCACCACACTGGTAACTAGATGGTTTGCCGAACGCCGCGCCCTGGCACTTTCAATCGCATCGACAGGCCTGTCCGTTGGTGGCATTGTCATCACACCTGCTAGTGCACTACTGATTGAACAATATGGAATTAATGATGCCGTTGTTGTTTTCGCTGGATGCTATCTGGTCGGCGTCATACCCTTGTCCTGGTTATTTCTAAAATCTTACCCTTCCGATATCGGGCTTGAGATCGACGGTGAGAAAATGCTTTCAAATAGCCCCAGAGTCCTGACAGGCATACCTTATCAAAAGGCTGTCAAAGAAAAATTTTTCTGGGGGATCAGTATTGCCTATGTGTTTTTAATGCTTGCCCAGGTAGGTGGGCTAGCGCACCAATATGGTGTTGTCGGTGAATTTCTAACAGGAAGCGATGCCGCGTTGGCGCTCGGCGTGATTCCTATCGCGAGCATTATTGGCAGGCTCAGTGGTGGATTTTTGCTGGAAAAGTACTCAACCAACAACTTCGCACTCCTGATGATGTTACTCCAGTTTGTTTCCCTGCTTGGCATTGGTCTCACAAGCAATCTTGCAGGCTTTATCGTCTGTCTGGCGATATTTGGTATTACCATCGGTAATCTACTCATGCTGCAGCCACTGTTAATCGCTGAAACCTACGGTCAGATCAACTATAGCCGTATTTATGGGCTATCGAACCTGCTAACCACGGTGGGTATTGCCAGCGGCCCGTTTCTACTCGGTATTCTCTATACCTACACAGGGAATTACGGTGCTGCCTATATGCTCGCAAGCCTGGCAGGTCTGGTTGGGTTTATTGTCTTCAAGGCCGTGTTAAAACCGGATTCTGAACAGCAAAATCCCTGATTCGTCCGCCACAAATGACGTGATTTGTTCCTGATGCATTAATGTCGCGTCTCGCATACACTAGGACTGTTAATTCCGCCGGAAAATCGCCGGCTGAATATGACAGGAGACAATAACAATAATGTACTTGGAGTACTTCGGTTTAGCTAAACCGCCATTTCGTATTACCCCAGATACGCACGTATTCTTTGAGGGGAGTCATCGAGGTCCAACCTTGCATGCACTCTGCTATGCGTTGGCAAATGGTGAAGGCATCACCAAGGTCGTCGGTGAAGTCGGTACAGGCAAGACCATGTTGTGCCGTATGCTACCGAATACCCTTGGGGATGACATTGACTGGGTCTATATTGCTCATCCGAGCCTATCTCCAGAACAGATATTACAAGAAGTCGCCAGAGAGCTTGGTCTAAAAGTGTCTGACTACCCAGATAAGCTCATGGTGATGAGACAATTACACACGACACTACTGGAGCGGCATGCCAATAATCGCCGCGTGGTTGTTCTTGTCGAGGAAGCCCAGGAAATGCCGCTAGAAACCCTCGAAGAGCTGCGCCTACTCAGTAATCTTGAGACCGACGAGCATAAATTGCTCCAGATCGTCTTATTCGGTCAACCAGAACTCGATGAAAAGCTGAGCAGCAGGAAAATTCGCCAGCTCCGGGAGCGGATCACCCATAGCCTGTACTTGCCACCGCTCCAACTGCCAGATATTCACGCCTACTTGAATTTTCGTATTCGCGCCTCCGGCTATAAGGGGCCAGATCTTTTCTCTCCAGGTGTTGCTGAAACCATCGAAAAGTATTCTCATGGTCTTATTCGACGGATCAACATTCTGGCGGACAAGGCGTTGCTGGCTGCTTACGCAAAGGATTCATACAACCTGACCCCAAAAGATATTAAGCAGGCAGCGAAAGATAGCCAATATGAACCGAAAAGACGCTGGTGGCCCTGGCGAAATGCCTTTGCTATCGGTCTGCTCACACTTGCTGGACTAGATTATATGCACCAACTAGAAGCCTCAGTTATGAAGCCGCAATCTTCCCAGGAGACGTCGATATGAAACGCATCGTGGTCGCCCACTTACTAATCCTGTTCCTTGCCAGTTGCGCATCTGTGGAACAGCCACCAGTGTTGTCAGCCGGACATATTGAAAATCCTGCCGCTGAACCCGCTGAAGGCAGCATTCCTGAACTGGTGTCTGCAACGCCGACGCTACCGGCACCGGAACCAGTAATAGATGAAGCGACCCATACCGTGATTGTTTATGACGTGCCGGTCAGCGAATTACTATTTTCACTGGCGCGAGATTCTGACCTTAATCTCGATATTGACCCTGACGTTACCGGCAATATCAGCTTGAACGCCGTTGAGCAGCCACTTAATTTACTGCTAGAACGAATTGCTGAGATTTCAGGAACAACCTACCAGATCAACAACAATGTTCTAAGGGTACGTAAGGACTCACCTCAACTTAGAAGCTATGCCGTTGATTACCTGAATATCATCAGGAGTAGTGTCGGTAGTGTCGCTGTCTCAACCCAGATTAGTTCAACTGGTCAAAGTGCAGGGGATAGTGAAGCTGGTTTAGGTGATACAGGTAATAGCTCGGATACGCTGGTTAGCAATGTCACAGAGCACAATTTCTGGGCTACCCTTGAAAACAACATTGGCAAGATTCTCAACCGCGAGCAGTCTGGAGAGTCCGGTGATGATGATTCCAATCCAGATATTATTATTAACCGGGAATCCGGGATCATCGCGGTTCGCGCAACAGAACGACAGCATAAGCAGGTTCGGGATTTCATCAACAGGATTCAGAGCAGCACCCAGCGCCAGGTATTAATTGAAGCCACGATTGCTGAGGTGACCTTGAGCGATTCCTATCAGGCAGGTATCGACTGGAACCTTATCAATTCAGATGCTTCCAGTGGTGTCACCGTCAATCAGGCAATCACCGATGTTTCCCTCACAGCACCACCTGCATTTACCCTGTCTGTCTCTGACCTTTCATTTAACGGCAATGAATTACAAGCAACCTTGAGGGCATTGGAAACCTTTGGTGACGTGAGCGTCATGTCTAGCCCAAAAGTCATGGCGATGAACAACCAGACCGCCCTTCTCAAGGTTGTAGACAATCTTATCTATTTCACTGTTGAAGTTAACATCGATACTAGCAGCACGGTTGTTGGTGGAGGCAACCTGACGACCTTCCAAACTGACATTAATACAGTGCCCGTCGGCTTTGTTATGAGCGTGACGCCATTTATTGATTCAACAGGCTCCGTCATCTTGAATGTGCGCCCAACAATATCGCGGGTTATCGACTTTGTTAGAGACCCTAATCCAGCCCTCGCTGATGCTAATGTGATTAGCCAGATCCCCGTTATTCAAGTCAGAGAAGTCGAATCCATCTTGAAAATAAACAGCGGTGACATTGCAGTTATCGGCGGCCTGATGCAAGACGAAATAGAACGATCTAACAGAGGTGTACCCTTCCTGAAACGGTTACCTATGGTTGGTGCCGCCTTTAAATATGATGATGACCAGTCAAAGAAAACTGAACTTGTCATTTTCTTGCAACCGACCGTCATCGAGAACGCGAGTTTGAATGGCGACTTGTCTAAATTTAACCAGTTTCTACCAGATTCTGGTCGACGATAAGTAGAATCAATGAGCTTACTACTTGAGGCACTGAAAAAAGCTGCATTAGAAAAGCAGAATAAAGTTGGTGAACACACCAACCATGCCCCCGAGCCTGCAAGAACGAAAGCGCCTGAACAACCGACACAAACGCCATCAGCAGATACAGATCAGACAAAAGCGCCCCAGACAGCAGAGGCGCCTGCCAGAGAGGCTATCCCAGAACAGCAAACCGCTAAGCCTGAGGCTGCATCAAAGAAATTCTCTACCGATGACCCGTCTGTACCAGATACGATTCAAGAAACAATCGACAGCCACTTCGAACAAGCTGAACGTATCGAAGCGGAAACAGCGGCACAGGAAGCTGATACTCAAGAACAGGAAGTCGAAGACGAGGATCTAGAACAAACCGAGAAGCCAGAAGAAGTTCAGGAAGACCTTTTCGATGATTCTGACCAGGAGTGGGACGAACCAGAAAATTATCAGTTTGAAGGTGACGATTCCGTTGAGGAACTGGATCTCGACGAATACAACAATCAACAAGAAGTAGAGCAGGAAACCCAACTCTCCGCTGAAGATCCTACCATTGCACTTCAGAAAGCAAATGAGGAGCTGGCAGAAACAGCCCGCGCTGAGCAAGCCCAGCGGGATGCGGACGAACAAGAAGAAATCGCCAATGAAGCCAAGACCGTCCAGGCAGAAAAACAAAAGGAAATCACCAGGCGCGAGAACAGGATTGCACTTGATAACCTGCTAAAGAGTGGTGAGGCTGTT
>CBDUKY010000316.1:0-4394 GCA_965367925.1 uncultured Pseudomonadales bacterium
AAGGTTGCATCCTCGTAGCCGAGTTCAATCAGGCGTTCAGCAAAAATGGCTGAGATTGCCGCTGCGACAATACCGCGAGGTGCAATCCACGCTAACAAAGATTTTTCCTGCCAGGTGAAGTCTGTGCCAAGGGTGCAAAGGAAAACCTTCAAAGGTCTCGCAATTAGCTGGATGACCAGCAGAATCAAAATAGGTTGCCAGCCCAGCAGTAGTAGTTGATCAAAATCGATTCTTGCGGCGAGCAAAATAAACAACAAGGAAATCAGCAACATGCTCAGATTTTCCTTGAAGTTCAAAATGTGGGAGATATTCAGGTCCTTGCTGTTACCAAGATACATACCCATTACCGTCACGGCCAATAGACCTGATTCATGATGGACGGCGTTACTGGTGGAAAAGACGGCAAGCAGTAGGGCAAGGGTTGCCATATTTTGCAGGTACTCTGGAATATAGTGGCGCTTTAATAGCTGGCCTAGCACATAGCCACCAGCAAGGCCGGTAAAAAGTCCGATGCCAATGGTTTCAGCAAAAATCAGTAATGAGTGTTGGATTGCTGCTTGTTCTGCACTCAGAGAGATGATGAATTCGTAGGTGACAACAGCAAACAAGGCACCAATAGGGTCAATAATAATGCCTTCCCAGCGAAGTGCATTGGCAATTTTACTGGTTGGTCGAACGGAACGTAGCATCGGCACAATCACTGTGGGACCAGTGACTACCATCAGTGCACCAAACAGGGCGCAAATTTCTGGTGCAAAGCCAAAGATATAGTAGCTAGCAATTGCCACGGCTAGCCAGAGAATTAGCGCGCCGATCGTGACCATCCGCTGCACCACGGTCCCGAGTTCTCTGATTTCGCTAAGTTTCAGGGTCAGGCTACCTTCAAATAGGATGATGGCAACGGAGAGGGATACAACTGGCATCAATAGATCCTGGAACAAGGCATCAGGGTTCAGGTATCCGAGCCCAGGTCCAAGCGCCAGACCAGAGATAAGTAGAAATAAAATTGCCGGTACCTGAATACGCCAGGCGAGCCACTGACAACCGAGTGCGAGCAGAAGAATAAGAGAAAGTGTCAGGGCGATATTCATGGGTTTATTGTTCTTTTTTTCAGTCGCCACGTTATCACGCTAATAGGTGTATTCCCATCACGGCGAGACAGACCCAGGGTCATTAATGTGCAGTTAGATTGATTAAGATCAATCGACTAGTGCTAGTATTTCATCATACTGGGTCAAGACAAACCTCAGGTGCTACCAATGTTTGAGCTAAATAAAATACTCGTTGTCGTTAATCAGGAGTCGACCAACTCCTGTTGTATAGATCGGCTGCTGAAGTTAGCGAAGGCCAATGATCCAGAAATCATCTTATTGTCAGCCGAGCACACCCAGTACCTCGTTGAAGGCTACTATTTTGATGCGCTAGACCTTGAGAAGATGCGGGCTGATTATGTGGCTGAGCGTCTTGAAGCACTGGAGCTAATTGCTGAACCCTTAAGGCAACAAGGTTTAACTGTCACCACGCGAGCAGAGTGGGGCTATCCAGGGTTTGACGTGATTGCCCGGCAGGCGAAGGAGCTTTGTGCGGATCTGGTGATACATCAGGTAGCCAAGCATGGCGCTTTTTCACGGCTGTTTCTGACCCATGAGGATTGGCAGGTTATCCGTTGCTGCCCCGCGCCATTGCTACTCGTAAAGGGTCATAGTTGGCATGCGCCACCGCGAATCGTTGCCGCCGTTGACCCAATGCACAGCCACAGTAAGCCCGGTGGACTTGATCATAAAATACTCAATATGGCACTGGCCCTTGGTAATTATCTAAATGGCGAGGTTGCTTCTCTCCATGCTTGTACTTCGATGCCATTCTCCGGTGAATATCCAAAAGAAGCGCTGGAAAAGCACAAGCAAGCCTATGCCACCTTAATGAGCGAATTTGATATTCCTGCTGATCGGCAGCATTTCTATGAGGAAGCGCCAGAATTTGCGCTGCAGAAAATCGAATCGGATGTGGGTGTCGATATGATTGTTATGGGGGCGATCTCCCGCAGCTTCCTTGCTGACGTGTTTATTGGCAATACGACCGAAAAGGTTGTGGACTACCTTCAATCAGACATTTTAGTTGTAAAACCAGATGACTTTATAACTCCGGAATAGGACTGCTGTTAGCGGCTACGCGTTGGAAGTGAAACTCTATGACATAGATCAATGACTTGTGAGGTAGGCTTCATTATCATGCCGATGTTATTCATTTAATGGAGCGGAAGGCTTGTGGTTCACCCTGAATATAACTACAAGGTAGTGCGTCAGTTTTCGATAATGACCGTTGTCTGGGGCGTTGTCGGAATGCTTGTCGGCGTTGTGATTGCAGCTCAACTTACATGGCCAGAGCTAAACGGCAGCTTGCCCTGGTTTCACTTTGGTCGCCTTAGACCGCTTCACACAAATGCTGTGATTTTTGCTTTTGGTGGCTGCGCCTTAATGGCGACCTCTTTGTTTGTGGTGCAGCGAACATGCCAGGCAAGGCTCATCTCGGATAGTCTGGCGGGGTTTGTATTCTGGGGCTGGCAACTGGTGATTGTCTCGGCGGCAATTTCACTGCCACTTGGGATGACTTCCAGTAAAGAATATGCAGAACTAGAATGGCCGATTGATATTCTGATTACCCTTGTCTGGGTTGCCTATGGCGTCCTGTTCTTCGGTACGATCGCGAAACGAAAAACGGCTCACATCTATGTCGCGAATTGGTTCTTTGCTGCCTTCATTGTAGCCGTTGCCATTCTGCACATATTCAATAGCCTTGCGATCCCGGTAACCTTTACTAAATCCTACTCGGTCTATGCTGGTGCTGTGGATGCGCTAGTACAGTGGTGGTATGGCCACAATGCTGTTGGCTTCTTCTTGACCGCTGGCTTCCTCGGCATGATGTATTACTTTGTACCAAAGCAAGCAGGTCGACCCGTGTATTCTTATCGTTTGTCGGTCGTACACTTCTGGGCCTTGATAGCCGTATACGTCTGGGCAGGTCCTCACCATCTTCATTACACAGCTTTACCTGACTGGGCACAAAGTCTCGCGATGGTCATGTCATTGATTCTGCTTGCACCTTCCTGGGGCGGTATGATCAACGGCATCATGACCCTATCAGGGGCATGGGATAAATTACGCTCTGACCCCATATTGAAATTCCTGGTGGTATCACTTTCCTTCTATGGTATGTCTACCTTCGAAGGCCCAATGATGTCGATCAAATCTGTTAATTCCTTGTCTCACTATACCGACTGGACGATTGGTCACGTGCACTCTGGCGCCCTGGGTTGGGTTGCGATGATTTCCATTGGTGCGATGTATCACCTCATCCCTATCTTGTTCGGTAGAAAGGCCGGCGAAATGTATAGCGTCAAGATGATTGATATCCATTTCTGGATGGCGACGATTGGTACGGTTCTCTACATTGCATCCATGTGGGTGAACGGTTTAATGCAAGGTTTGATGTGGCGAGCAGTGAATGATGATGGCACCTTGACCTACAGCTTTGCAGAATCCGTTGAAGCAAGCTTCCCCGGTTACGTGGTGCGCTTCCTCGGTGGCGCAATCTTCTTCAGCGGTATGTTGATCATGAGTTATAACGTTTGGAAAACCACAAGAATGCCGCAGGAAAACCTTGAGACCACGCCCGATTCGGCTGAAGGGATAGGAGTAAACGCATGAACGATCTCGTTGAAAAAAACCTTGGCTTGATGTTTGTGTTGATTCTCATCGCGGTTAGTTTTGGCGGTGCTGTTGAAATCCTGCCATTGATGACGCAAAAGGTGGTGACTGAACCTATTGAAGGGCTAAAGCCGCTAACACCTCTGCAACTTGAAGGTCGCGATATATACATTCGAGAAGGTTGTAACGTCTGCCATTCGCAAATGATTCGACCACTGCGATCTGAGGTGGAGCGCTATGGCCACTACACGGTTGCCGGTGAACTTGTTTATAACCATCCATTTTTATGGGGTTCGAAGCGTACTGGTCCTGACCTTGCGCGGGTAGGTGGACTCTATAGTGATGACTGGCATCGCGCACACCTGTTTGATCCCAGAGCTGTGGTACCGGAATCAAATATGCCTGGTTTCCCATGGCTGTTTGAAACCCCAGTAGATGCAGAAGTTCTACCTAAAAAACTAACGGTTTTGCGAACCCTCGGCGTGCCTTATACGGATGAAGATATCAAGAACGCTGGAGAAGGTTTGGAGGGCAAGATGGAGGCAGACGCTGTTATCGCCTATTTGCAGCAACTCGGATTGTTATTGAAGGAGAACCGATAATGGATCTTGGTAACCTACGAGGGTTGTCCACCATCTTCTGCATGCTTGGGTTTTTAGCAGTTGTTTACTGGGCCTACTCCCCTTC
>CBDUKY010000317.1:0-4373 GCA_965367925.1 uncultured Pseudomonadales bacterium
TGGATGAACGTTGCGCTAAAGGCCGCCAAGCTGCCAAGTGATGCAATCATTTTTCAGATTCATGAGAATGATGCTACCTCCTACATTAAGCAGGCCACAGCATTCTGTCAGGGTGCCGCTGCGATGCATTGCAAGACCTCAATCAATCACTTTGGTTGTTCCCTGAATCCTTTTAATCTTCTCAAACATCTAACGCCTGACTATGTAAAACTCGATGGTTCATTTGCGCAAGAGGTCGAGCGCAACGATGAGAAGCGTGAGGAATTGCTCCAGATGGTGAAGTCGCTCCAGACCAGTGGTGTATTGACGGCTATTTCTGGTGTCGAGAGCCCTGTGGTCCTACAGACCTTGTGGATGTCAGGAGTTAACTTTATTCAAGGCTTCTATATCTCACCCGCCCTTGAAAACCTGGACTACGACTTCGCTAGCGAAGATTTATAAACCGCAACAATTTTTAGGATTCGCTGTTAGCTAGCCTCTAATGGGGTTGTAATTTTGACGTGTCCTTGTCTCTGATACCCATCAAATACAGAATGCTGTCTAGCCCAAGATTTGAGATAGATTGCTCGGCATTTTTCTTAACGATTGGCTTGGCATGAAAGGCGATACCAAGGCCGGCTGTGGCCAACATCTCCAGATCATTCGCCCCATCACCAACCGCAATAACCTGTTCAAGAGAAATATTTTCCTGGTCCGCTAGCTCTCTGAGCAAACTCGCCTTGCGTTTACTATCGACTATCGGTGCCATCACCTCACCAGTGAGTTTGCCATCGACAATTTCAAGATTATTCGCATAGACATAATCAATCCCTAACTGCTTCTGCAAATATTCAGCAAAATAGGTGAAGCCGCCGGAAAGAATCGCAGTTTTATAGCCAAGTCGATTCAAGGTCTGGAACAGATGCTCAACCCCTTCGGTCAAGGGCAAACTCTCGGCAACATCAGCAAGCACTGTCGCAGACATACCTGCCAACAACTTAACCCGCTGGCGCAAGCTCTGCTCAAATTCTATTTCTCCACGCATTGCTTGTTCAGTCACCAGTGCTACCTGGTCACCAACACCTGCTCGCTTCGCTAGTTCATCAATAACCTCTGTAGTGATCAGGGTAGAGTCCATATCGAAGGCGATTAAACGTCTATTGCGCCGGAATATGCTGTCTTCTTGAACGGCAATGTCGATCTCGAGTTCGCTACAGACCTCCATCAACTCGGCGCGGAATTTCTTCGAATCCTTCGGTTGCCCTTTCAGAGAAAATTCTACGCTCGCCTTGCTGCTTGTGTCTTTCGCGGCTGCATCCAGGGCGACTCGACCTGAAAGCCTGACGATGGAATCAATATTTAGACCATTACGCGCTATCACCTGGCTCACTTCTGCTATGTGTTTCGCCTTTACGCGTCTCGCTAGCAGGGTCAGAATAAACCTTGAGCGACCTTGCAGGCCTACCCATTCATCGTAGCTGGCAGCCTCAACTGGATTAAATTTTATGCTGATTCCTAACTCATGAGCACAAAACAATAGCTCTTTTAGAATCGCGTTAGAGTCGTCAGGAATACTAATAAGAATCCCCAGCGACAAGTGGTTGTGGATCACTGCCTGACCAATATCGAGAATGTCGATATCGAAATCCCCCAACAATCGACTGATAGTTGCGGTCAGGCCAGGTTTATCCTCACCAGAGATATTGAGTAGAACGAGTTCTGTCACTGCTAATCCTGAGCTAAAGCGTGGAAAATTTCTGGCGTCTTTTTGACGCCACTGCGCACATTATCCTTTATTGTGAAGACCATTCGCCAGACAAAATACCGTCCAGCAAGCTAACGTGCAAAAAACCAGTCGCTTACTGATATACTGCGCCCTGTCGATGTTCATCAAATCACAGCGCCTTTAAAGGCTATCTAATGCGAAATCCTCTATGACAAGCTCCCCAAGATTGCGTGCCTTGTTGTTAGCCTTAACGCCGATTTTGATCAGCGGCGTAATATCCACCCTGCTCATAATTAACGTTATCGCCCAGAGTATTGCCCAAGAAAGTGATCGATTTCATCAGTCACTAAACAATTACCTTGCAACGGCGGTTGCTGACCATGTGGTTAACAACGATATGCTCGGCATCAATGTGTTGTTATCCAACATGTACAGCAATGGCGATTTCGATTTTGCCTCGGTCTATGACGCAAACGACAATCTCATTGCCCAGGCCGGTCAACAGACCCATAGTGAAGACTTTTCCCTCTTCACCCAACAGGTAACCTATCAAAGCACCTCAGCCGGATTTGTGCAGTTGGGCTTTAAAGCTAGTAACGTCCAGCAACAGGTTAACAGTGTCTTGATCACATCCTTGTCGATACATGCAGGCCTGCTCCTGGTTGTCAGCCTCCTGGTCCTTGGCCTCGGTGATTTTCTATACCTGTGGATCATGGGTAACAAGCAAACCCTGCCTGTATCCACCAGCGACAATAAATCTGACGACAATGAGACCGGGGCTATACCAGAGCTATCAGAACCAGTGGCTGACGAGGTCCCTGGACTGACTTTTCTGGTGATTAAACTAAGGCCAGCGAGGCTCGTGCCTGTCTACCAGGACACGATCGAACAAGCGCTGGCACTCTACTCTGGTGAGCTATTGAGTAATGAAGGTGACAGCTTTCTGATCCAGTTTGAACGTGGGGATCAAATTTTCCAGGCGGCCTGTTCAGCGCTATTGCTACTAGAGCTAATGCCGCAATTGGGTCAAAACCTACAACTCAAAGCCGGCCTACATAGCGTCATTGACGGCAGTGTCGAGGCTGACGTCGCCAAGGCGAAAAAACACGCGAGTTATCTCGCCTCTATTAGCGATAGACAGTTACTCACCAGCCGACATCTCATTGAGTCGATAACAGATCGAACCCTGTTCGAGACTGAAGCCTTCCATAGTGCCCTGACACCAGATGGCGAGGTTTTTAGAATCAATAAGATTCAAAACTATGGTTTGATCCAAAGCCAGGCCCTACAACTGGTCACCCAGTCTCATAAGGCAAAAAGTTAGCTACCCCTGGTTAAGGTGACGTCATCAACCTTTTGGAAACCTCGCGGCAGTTTTAGACCCCGTCTTGCCCTCTCGCCACGGTAGTGTTCAAGATCGCCGATCTTCAAGCTCAAATTACGTTTACCTGAATGGACAACAATCGTATCTACCTCTGAAAAGACCAGCAGATGGCTCATCATTTCAAGTCTATCTTTTAGTCTCGCAGCGGGAATGTTCATTATTTTCACACCCTTACCACGAGCCATTACCGGCAGTTCTGTGAGGGGGAAGATCAGTAAGCGGCCTTCATTACTAAATGCCGCGACATACTCATTTTTTATATCAGTGACCAGACAGGGCTGAATCACTATGCCGCCTTTGGGTACGCTGATCTGGGACTTGCCTGCCTTGTTCTTGGTAATCATGTCACCAACACTGGCGATGTAGCCATAACCCGCATCGCTGGCAAGTAGATATTGCTGATCCTTCTCACCGGTTACCAGGCCGGTAAAATAGGCACCACTCGGCGGATTTATTCGGCCAGTAAGCGGCTCACCCTGGCCGCGGGCTGATGGCAAGGTATGCGTTGCTAGCGAATAGGCACGACCTGTGGAATCGAGAAAAACGGCGTCCTGATTCGATTTTGCAGGCAGCGCCTGAAGCAGACTATCACCTGACCTGTAGCTAAGTTCTGTCGCATCTATGTCGTGACCTTTTGCTGCTCTTACCCAGCCTTTCTCAGACAACACAACCGTAATCGCTTCTGTAGAAATAAGATCCTTTTCTTTAAACGCCTGCGCTTCTTCCCGGGTGGCAAGTGGCGACATTCGATCATCACCAAAGGTTTTTGCGTCAGCCATAATTTCTTTTTTGATCAGGGTTTTCAATCGCGCTTTAGAGCCAATCGTTTTCTCAAGATCTGCCTTCTCCGCTGCAAGCTCATCCTGCTCACCTCGAATTTTTATCTCTTCTAACTTCGCCAATTGCCGCAATCGCAGGTCCAAAATTGCATCGGCTTGTCGCTCTGACAAATCATATTTCTTCATCAGAACAGCCTTCGGCTTGTCCTCGGTACGAATAATATGAATTACCTCGTCAATATTTAGATAGGCCGCAAGAAGACCCTCTAAAATATGTAATCGGTCGACAATCTTATCGAGGCGGAATTGCAAACGACGCAGTACAGTCTCGGTACGAAACTCCAACCATTCCGAAAGCAGTTCGTTTAATGGCTTGACCCTCGGCCTGCCATCAATACCGATCATATTAAAGTTAACCCGGTGAGTTCTCTCGAGGTCGGTCGTCGAAAACAGGTGACTCATGAGCGGTTCGACCTCAACACGATTTGATCTTGGCACGACCACG
>CBDUKY010000318.1:0-4354 GCA_965367925.1 uncultured Pseudomonadales bacterium
CCACTACTAGACCCGGTCCCACACTACGTTTATTCTTGGGCTAGCAACAACCCAATTTAAATGAGTGGCCACATGGAATTTGATAATACGAAACAGTTTGAGGAATGCCTCAAAATCCTCGTGGACAAGGAAGGCTCTGACCTTTACTACAGTACCGGTGCACCACCGAGCGCCAAGTTTTACGGGACCTTGAACAAGCTAAATGATCGCCCCATGAAACCCGGCGAAGTGCTTGAGATCGCCAATTCAATTATGAATGAAGATCAACGCGCCCAGTTCGCAAAAAGCCCAGAGATGAATCTGGCAATTTCACGACCAGGTCTTGGCCGCTTCCGGGTCAATATATTTCAACAGCGGAACCAGGCTGCCATGGTTATCAGGCGACTCGGGGACACCCTACCGAACCATAAGGATTTAGGTCTACCACCAGTACTGCCAAAACTCATCATGTCCAAACTAGGCCTGATCCTATTTGTTGGTGGTACTGGCTCTGGTAAATCAACTTCACTGGCTGCCCTGATTGATTTTCGTAATCAGAAAACCAAGGGCCATATTATTACCATTGAAGACCCTGTCGAATTCACTCACCCGCACAAGGGTTGTATCGTTAGTCAACGGGAAGTTGGCACCGATACTGACTCCTGGGAAGACGCACTGGCAAATACATTACGCCAGGCACCCGACGTTATTTTAATCGGTGAGATTCGCCATCAAGAAACCATGGAACATGCACTAGCGTTCGCAGAAACTGGTCACCTTTGTTTATCGACCCTGCACGCTAACAATGCTAACCAGGCGCTGGATAGAATTATTAACTTCTTCCCTGAAGAGCGTCACAATCAATTGCTCCAGGATCTATCACTAAACATGCGCGGTATTGTTTCCCAACGACTTATTCCTACCGTTGATGGCAAACGAGCTGCTGCCATCGAGGTATTGCTCGGTACACCAAGAGCCGCAGATCTTATTGCGAAAGGTGACGTTAGCTCCCTTAAAGAACTCATGGAGAAATCTGGGGAACAGGGAATGCAAACCTTCGATATGGCCCTGTTTAAGCTTTACAAGCAGGGTAAGATTTCCCTCGATGAAGCACTCAAGAATGCTGACTCGAAAAATAACCTGCGACTCAAGATTACCCTGGACAAAGATCCGGCCGCGAAAAAAGAAGCAGAAGCAAGCGCATCCTCGTCAGCAGCAAAACCAAAGGCAGCGGCGAAAGGTTCGATTAAGTCAGCAGCACCTCCAAAACCGGAACCGGAAGAAAAGCCACCTGGTAGTAGCTTGTCTTTAACGCCGATGGATGAAGAGGAAGACGACGATCTGAATCCGTTTAAGTAGCTCTGGTTAGTCGATACCCAGATTATTGAGTCGCTCGGACAGATACTGATAAAAGTTGCCGACAATGGGCAAGGCATAGGTCGACTTTCGCGCAACAAACCGCACAGGACGCCGCAAGCCTTCACCGTCTAGATTGATAAGTATCTTCTCATCCACCTTTAGTGTTCTCGCTACACCAATGGGTACGAGTCCATGACCAAATCCAGCAATGGCCATTTGCGCAACGCCAAAGAAGGATTCAAGCGAGACTTCACGGCGGATATGCAGCCTGGTTGCCTCATCTTTGAAGGATCGCCAGGCACCTGAATAGTCTTCAATGGTAATGACCCCGAGTTCACCAGTTTGCGGCCAGCTAATGGCTTCCAGGCCGGACGGAATAATCACCATTGGCTCCTGGGCCAACACCTCTGATTGCAAGTCTGTATCGAGGGAATCTGATCCGGTACATACCCCTGCCATAAACTCACCAGAGCGAATTCGGTCTAGTACCACTGGCGTTCTGTGAGTGTGAAACCTGAAGGTCACATCAGGCATTTCTTGATGGATTTCAAAGAACACCTTCGGTCCCCAGGAGGACAGGATAGCTTCAGACACACCAATCACCAGTTCACCTTTTGTGCTGGTATGTTCATCCACAAACAGGTCTCTGAGTTCCGACAGGATCGGCGAGATCTTATCCACCAGCTGTTTTCCATGTTGCGTCAACTCAACCCGGCGCCCCTTCTTCTGGATAAGCCGCCGTTTGTAATATTTTTCCAGCACCGCAATTCGCTTACTAACCGCAGACTGTGAAATACGCAGTTCTGTACTCGCCTCAAGCATGGTGCCAGTGCGAGAAAGTGCTAACAGGGTTTCAAGGTTTTCGAGCATGGATCAATATTTATATTCCAAGTAGAGATACATTGTATTCTTCCTATTCGCTTTTATCACCATTTGAAACACCACAAGATGCTGCCCAACTAGCCTGGCAACCATAAGCCCATGACCTACCTACTCCTGATCGCCGCCACCCTTGTCACCAGCTTTATCTCCGGAGTATTAAGCATGGCTGGCGGCATGATTCTGATGGGGGTGTTTGGACTCTTCCTGTCGATACCCGCGGCGATGGTGTTACACGGTGTGGCACAGACCTTCTCTAACGGTTCACGAATCTGGCTTTATCGCGCACACATTCGCTGGTCCGTGTTGATTCCCTACGCCCTCGGTAGTTTAGTAATTTTAGGGCTGTTTATTCTCATGAGTCTTGTACCAGAGAAGGGTGTGGTTTTTATCCTGATTGGTAGCTTTCCATTCCTTGCCCTTGCCTTACCGAAAACTATCAAACTCGATATCGAGCGGGCACCGATTGCATTTTTGTGTGGCTTGCTGGTCACCTCTGCGCAAATGTTAGCTGGTGCTTCCGGACCTGTATTGGATATTTTCTATTTCCAGAGCCACCTGTCTCGGCAGGAGATACTTGGCACCAAGGCCATTACCCAGACCCTTGGACATATCATCAAGCTCGGTTACTACGCGCTTTTTCTGTCTCTGAGTATCGAACTACCCTGGTGGATTTACCCGGCGGTGATTATCGCTGCACTGACTGGAAACTGGGCGGGAAAACATATTGTCGATAGGATCAATGACAAATTATTCAAAACTGTCGGCAGAATCATCATCATGATTATTGGTGGTCTTTATATTGTCAAAGGGGTCATTGAGCTTGATTGGATCAGTTTTTAGCGCTTCATCCAGCCGATCCTACCGCTCATAACCGAATTACCGCTAGATGTGTAACTTATGGTTACACTCTGCGCCATGAAAACCCAGCTACAAACCCTTCTTGTACTTTTACTCTGTTTTGCAGCAGCGCCTGCTACCTATGGGGAAGTATTTCGCTGTGTCGATGCAGAAGGTTTCACTGTCTTTTCCGACGTACCCTGCACCCCTGTGATAGTTGACGAGGTCACTGCCGAGGACATTCTTGCGCTACAGGAGCGGGAAACAGAGCAATTGGAAACGCGGCTCGAGGATATTGATATCAGGCTTGTACAACTACAGCTAGGCATCGATGATTTGAATCATCAGCAACACAAGCAGCTGATTGATGTCGAAACGAATACGGATAATCCCGTTGAAATGTATAAACGTCAGAACGATATTCGCAAATCATTCCGGGCTCAGATCGACAAGAATCTCGCTGAAATCAGCAAACTGCGAAATGAACGAGAAAGATTACTGGCTACCCACATCGATAGCCAGTCAGCACCCTAGTCACTCTCTTCTAGCGGCTTAATAACGAATAGTAAGTCACCTTCATTCACTTGTTGGCCACTGGACAAGTTGATGCGGCTAATCCTGTATTTGATATTCGACGGATAAAGCTCTCCATCATCACTTGAGAAGCTACTCAGACTCATCGGCGTAAACATCTTCATGGCCTCTAGCTGGCACATGGTGTCTTCCGTCGTGATCTCATCACCAACATTGACGTACTCGGGTTCAGATGGCGATGGGGTCCGATAAAAAACACCCGTCGAAGGCGAAAGTACTTTAATTTCATCACTGCCTTCAATCCGCAGCATCTCCATATCGAGCCCGGTACCAGAACTACCTGAGGCGTCTTCGATTTCCTGAATCAGCTCATTGACGTCAATACGCTGCAGGAATTTCGGCAGGTAACTTGTATCATAAATACCGTCGAGAAATTCTTTGTCTCGCAAGATGCGTTTGATCAGACTGATATTGGTGCAAATACCATGGATCTTCACCCGATCAAGATAATCGAGCATCTTCGCCACCGCATCATTTCGATCCTTACCATGGCAGATGATCTGAATAATTAGACTGTCATAGAAGGGTGAAACCACCTTACCCTCTGCCGCCATGGAGATGTGATGGATTCCTTCAACTTCGGGTAGCTCGCAGGCTGTGATCAAACCAGGCGTTGGGTTAAACGAAACCGAACCATCGGCACTAAGCACGGCCTTTTCGGCGTTTACTCGAACTTCAAGTCCGTACCCTGATTCTGTTAGCT
>CBDUKY010000319.1:0-4307 GCA_965367925.1 uncultured Pseudomonadales bacterium
CTTGGCGTAGTTGCCTTCATCGATACGAACTATTCTGCCAGCTTCATCTATCCATGCACCTGCAGGCACATTGATAAAGTTGAAGGCGCTACTAATCGTATGATTTACATCAACGATTTGAATATAGGTCGCTTTTGCAGCATCAAATATAGGGCCGGCGACTGCTTCGCCACCAGTGTCTTGCGCTGCTGAAATAATGACAAAATTTGGGATCACCAGTGCCTTTTTGCCCTTGAAATCCGACATCCTGACGACGTTACCTTGCCGATCAAGTACTTCGAAATCTGGTGCCATTGCATCAGCCATCATGCTTTGTCGTTTTGCCGGGATCTCACCGAAGCTCCACACCTTAATTGTGGTGTTGGCAACATAGGGTTGTTCAAGCCAATCAGCGAAAGCGACGAGATTAAACCATTGTTCCCCGTCTACCTGTTTTACGATAGCGCCATCTGCCTTTAACGGAATGCAAAGCTCTCCAAGACACGCGCCTTCAGGTTTGACCTCAAAGCCATTTACCTCTGGTAAATCGGCGGCAGGTATCCACAGTGCTTGATCTGTAGGGTCCTCGCTGGTCAGTATGTCTTGTAGGTGGATCGATTTGCCGCCGTAGAGCACGGTTACGCCACCATGGGGATTGATTGGCCGACGCGGATTCGGATGACGCAGGTCAGGGTGAGCCATAATAGCTTCAGGCATAGGAAGCTCCTGTGATATTCAAGGTGTTGGGCTAGGTTAACAGCTATCCTGATTCAGGTGTTAACCATTGGTTGAGACCAGCTACCAGGCGTATGCTTCCGGGGCCTGACCACAAGGTGGGAAAATTTCATCGAGCCGGTTAAGGGATGCGTGATCCAACTTTATGTCTGGTACATGGAGTACAGAAGTTAGTTGCTGAACATTGCCAGGCCCGACAATTGTGGCGCTTACCCCTGGTTGATGTAGTAACCAGGCCAGGGCAATCGCACTTGCTGATTCGTTTAGAGATTCTGAGAATTGTTCAAAGGCGTCGAGTTGAGTAGCGTGTTTGGCTATTGCTGCTTTTAGTCCAGACGATTGTCTTCGGCCTTGTTTCTCAGTGGATTTACCCGCTAGTAGGCCGCCAGCCAACGGACTCCAGGGTATCAGACCAAGTCCGTAGGCTCGACATGCGGGAAGTACTTCAAGTTCTGTACGTCGCTCAATGAGGTTATATAGCCCTTGCTCTGAGATAAGGCCAAATTGATGTCTTGCGATGGCCTTCTCATTGGCGCGTGCTATGGCCCAGCCGGGGAAGTTACTTGAACCTACATAGGTAATCTTGCCCTGTTGAATTAATCTTTCCATTGCCTGCCAGATTTCCTCCACAGGCGCGAGACGATCAATGTGGTGCATTTGATAAAGGTCAATATGATCAACACCGAGGCGCTTGAGACTCGCATCACAGGCCATTTGAATATGTCTCGCGGATAGTCCGCGGTCATTAACATCATCAGACATGGGTTCATGCACTTTGGTGGCGAGGACAATCTTGTCTCGCCGGCCAGGATCTTCTGCCAGCCACCTGCCTAGTATAGATTCGGTGGTACCGACGCCCTGGTCGCCGCCATACTGATCTGCCGTATCAATAAAATTGATGCCGGCGTTAATAGCCTCATTGAGAATCTCAAAAGATACCTGCTCAGATGTCCGTGAACCAAAATTCATGGTGCCGAGACAGAGTTCGCTCACCTTCAGGGCAGATCTTCCAAGTTGGCGATATTGCATGGGCCAGGCCTATAAGTTCATGTCAGGGTGCACGTAGTGTAGCACCTGTTTTTAAGGTTTCGCTTGAATCAGCAACGCAAAAACGTACCAGCTCCTGGGCATGAGGTGAGAGTTTTTTTGCGTCCTGGTAGCTAATGCCTGGCACAATCGGTTCCCTGAACCAGGGTGCGTAGAATTCAAGATTTGGTATGGATCGTGTCTCGTTAGAGAGATTTGGAGTGCCGCCATGCCATGCGCGCACATCTCGGATCATGATACCTCCGGCTGGCACAGGGCATACGGTGCTGAGCTTCATCCATTCAGGCTCGTCTCTGCGTCGTGGGATGGCCACGCGAGATTTCTGTGTGCCTGGGATCTGTCTGGTGGGACCGTTTAGTCGCGTGATGTCCTGTGGCAGGAAATTCACGCAGACATAAGGGCATGGCAAATCTCTAATACTGACCTCGCCTTGCGGATCATGAAACGCATTAAAGGGTGATAGCGCATCACTTTCCCAGTCCCTGACGTCTGCATGAAGGGGTTGATAGTCAACGGCGCCAGGTAAGCAGAAGTCACCGCTTGCTGCACGTAAACTATAATGAGGTGAACCGAAAATTGCTGTTAGTAGACTCGTAACTGTAGGAATGTCGAGTAACATTTGCCATTCTGGTCGATGAAGTTGGCTACGAGTGAGACTCGAACCACCAAATGAATATCGATGGGAACCACGGTTACCAGAATGATCTGTGTCTAATGCAACAATTTCTTCAATGACTTCCTTGCACCCGCTAGCGAGAAAATCAATTTGCTCACTGTTCAGAATATCACCGACCACGACGAATCCGTCACGATGAAACAATCGCAAAGCCTTCTCGACTTCATCCGCTTCGAGGATCTCAAGCCCCTTGATACCATTGTTTGCTTCTAGATGTTCGCGAAGTGCAATGACTTCTGGATCGGTCTTTGGTTTGTCGCGCCAACCAGTTACGGCTGTTGGATTACTCATTTGCCCACCTGAGAGTGCTAATTAAAATTGTGAAGACCGCACCTGGCGGCACCGGTCTTACAGATCTGGATCGGGGAATAATACTCAGGCCGGGCATAAATTGAAATGAAGGGTTGCGGCCAGCATTTGTTTTAATTGAGCGGCCATACAGTTACGTCCGAAGCCAAAAAAATAGCCTCCGGTATCGTCACTGGGCTATTGTTACAGGTCATACAACACACTAGAGAAATTTGTATGTCAATTTACCAGGAATCGCACCGAAAGCTACAAGATCAATTTGATTCAAGAAGAATCGCAGATCGGCTTGAACCGCTGATCGTCCATGATGAAATCACTGAAGAAGAAAAACGTTTTATTGAAGCCAGGGAATTCTTTTTCCTTTCGACAATCACCCCTGAGGGTGAACCGACTGTGTCCTTCAAAGGTGGGGCGAAAGGTTTTGTACGTGTGCTAGACAAAAAGACGATTGTCTTCCCAACCTACAATGGCAATGGCATGTTCTTCTCCACCGGTAACCTTGCGAATAACCCGGCGATTGGCATTTTGTTTATTGATTTCGAGCAGCCACATCGGATTCGCTTTCATGGTAAGGCGGCACTACTGGAAGACGATAGGTTAAAATCCGAATTTCCTGGCGCGGAACTGCTGGTCTCCATCACACTGACGAAGATGTGGATCAACTGTCCCAGATACATTCCGCGGATGCAGAAGCTAGAAACCTCCCCTAATGTACCTGTTGCTGGCAAGGAGCCACCAATGGCAGATTGGAAAAGAGTTGAGATATTTCGGGACGCCTTGCCCAGGGTAGATATCAAGCGGCTCGAAGCAGAAGAAGAAGCAAAATAGCACAAGGTGTTATCTCAGCGCTGAGATTGAGTTAGTATTCGCCGCGAAATTTATTTAAGAGTGATTCAATGACAAACCTCCTCGAAGGCAAAGAAGTCGAGTTCGATATCCTTGGGCTAAAAATTTATGCCAAGCAATGGGGTAACCCCGAAGGTGAACCAACGATTGGCTTACATGGTTGGTTGGATAATGCCAATACGTTTGACCGTCTAGCACCCCTGTTGCCGGAATTGAACTTTATTGCCATGGATTTTGCTGGCCACGGTAAGTCAGATCACAGGGCAGAAGGTGTTCACTATCATCCGCTCTATGACATCCAGGACGTGCTAGCAGTTGCCAATGAATTAAATTGGCATCAATTTAATGTGATAGGTCATTCCATGGGTGCGGGCATTGCAAGCGAACTTGCAGCCATGTTCCCGGATCGGGTTCGCTGTTCGATACATATCGATGGATTTCTGGCGACCGGTGGTAACACACCGGAAGATCGAATCGAACAGAGTCGAACGGCAGTTGAAAAAACGCTTAAGCCTCACCACAAGGCAAAGGTGTTTGAAAATGTCGAGGCGATGGCAAAGCGTGTCACAGAAGCGACAGATCAAACCATGGAAGCAGCGATAGTGCTGGTTGAACGCGGTCACAAGGCGGTTGAGAATGGCATTAGCTGGCGTACTGATCCACGTATTCGTTATCCGACACCACTGCGCAGCACCAGAGATCAAATCAATCTGCT
>CBDUKY010000320.1:0-4277 GCA_965367925.1 uncultured Pseudomonadales bacterium
GGTTCTCATCTTGCCAGTGCTGCTGCCGAGGCACAGCGTAGAGCTGGTACAACAGAAATTGTCCCGGCTGGCTCAATAGGCAAGCTAGCAGCCAGTGTGATTGCCAGACAAGCTGCAGCAGTTCACACCATGATTAGTGGTGCTGATGCTATGCAAAGCGGCCCGGATTCAGCAGAGGAAGGTATGATTGCTGAAACCCTCATTTCTGTACCAGCAATTTCGATTGCCGGCGGTACGGATGAAATACAAAGAAATATTATTTCAGAACGGGTGCTTGGTATGCCGAAAGAACCTCGCTCGGATACCGGTCCATTTCGTGATATCAAGCGCAATACATAAATTTTAAAGCTATACATTAAGGTTGAAGTAAAGGTATGAAAACAAATCGATTAGGTAAAAGCAGCATCGTCGTGTCTGATATTTGTATGGGTACTATGACGTTTGGTACGGGTGCTGATGAAAAAACTGCCTTTGAAATTCTTGACCGCTCCTATGATGCGGGGATCGATTTTTTTGACACAGCTGAGAATTATCCTGTACCGCCTGATCCAAAATATGCGGGCCTCACCGAGGAGATAGTCGGTCGTTGGTTGAAAACAAAATCTCGTGATTCAGTGATTATCGCTACCAAGGTGTCCGGGCCGAGCCATGGCTGGATCAAGGCAGCAGTGCGAGACGGTAAAACCGCGCTTGATCGCCATAATATTATCCGCGCGGTTGAAACAAGCTTGCGGAAGTTACAAACGGACTATATCGATCTATATCAAACCCATTGGCCGGATCATGGAACGCCATATCCTGAAATTCTCGCCGCATTAGATGAGTTAGTACAAACAGGTAAGGTGAGAATCCTTGGTTGCAGCAATGAAACTGCATGGGGCTTAACAAGGTCGTTGGCTGATGCGGAGATTCATGGGCTGGCACGCTACGAAACGATTCAAAATAATTTTAGTTTGAATAATCGTCGCTTTGAAGATGAGTTAGCCCAGGTTTGTCGCCAGGAGCAGGTGAGCTTGATTCCTTACTCGCCGCTAGCTGGTGGGGTCTTGTCCGGTAAATACCAAAATGGTGCAACCCCTGAGGGTGCGAGATTTACTAAATACCTGACAGCGGGTGAGCGACAGGCGGCCATGGCACAACGTTTCGTTAATCCAAAAACCGTTGCATCAACAGAAGCATTTATGAACATAGCGGCTGAAATCGATATGTCGCCTGTGACCCTGGCAACAGCCTGGAGCAAGCAGCATGACTTCGTCGCCTCGACGATTGTCGGTGCAACCCGGGTTGATCAGCTAGATGACATTTTTGCCGCGGCGGATGTCGTTTTGTCCGATGAGACCCTGCAAAAGATCGATCAAGTCTCGAAAGACATCATGTACCCAATGGGCTAGCGGGCTGTTCGATGGGAGGCCGCAAGTGCGGCCGTTGCTGCCGGTAACAGGCGATTGCCATGAATAGCAGCAATGATAGGAAGGGCTTTTGGCAAGGTATCAGTGCTGATGAGTCCATCCTGTCTCTGCTCAATTATTGCGCCATGATGCTATGATGCCGGCCTGATTTAATAACCCTGGTTTTATCTAGCTATATGTCTGAAATGTCCTTTGAAGAAGCGGTCATGTCCCGCAGATCAGTACGTGGTTTTCTTGATAAGCGCGTACCTGATGATGTGTTACAGAAAATATTCGAGACAGCCCGTTGGGCACCCTCCGGTACCAATGTTCAGCCCTGGTATACCTGTGTTGCCTCGGGTGAAGTGCGTGATCGAATACGCGCCGAGATGTTAGATCGGGTGGCAAACAAGGTGGAAGTCAAAACTGACCATCCTGGAGATGGTAAGTTAGGTGAACCCTTTCGTGGTCGCAGACGCGCCTGCGCGAAAGTACTTTATGATGCCATGGGAATTGAGTGGGAGGATATGGCTGGTCGCGGTCGTGCAGCCATGCGCAATTTCGAACTCTTTGATGCGCCCCATGTTGCCTTCCTGTGTATGGATGAAAAATTTGGTATTCAGTCTGCTGCAGATGTTGGTATGTATGCTCAGACCCTGATGTTGGCGATGACGGCAAATGGTCTTGGCTCATGTGCACAGGGCACCATGCGTAACTATCCTGACCTGGTTCGCAAGGAATTTAATCTAGGCCCGGAAATGAAAGTATTGTTTGGGATTAGCTTTGGCTACGAGGACACCTCGGTACCCGCCAACGCTGCTCGCACAGACCGCGCTAGTGTGGCGGAAACTGTTCAATTCGCTGGTTAAGCGCCAGCGAGTAACAGCGACATAAACAAGCCGGCAAAGGCCCACAATGCGAAACTTCGCATCTGCCCAAAGGCAAATGCAACAAACCACATAGGCCAGATACCATCTGGAAACTGTGTAGGAGGTTCGCTGGGCCTTTTCTGTAAACAGGCTTTACCAAAACGAATTGCTGCTCTCATAGACAACCAGAACAGCAGGGTTGATGTCGGCAATAGACCTGCAATCACCACCAGCGTCATACCGATATACTGGCTGATCAGCATTGCCAACATCAGTTTACGGGTAGCGGCTTCACCCAACAAAACAGGTAGTGTTCGGATGTTTTTTTCCCTGTCTTGATCTAACTTGTCTGCATGTTTACCAAGAATCACAAGGGTTGGACCAAGACCAACGACTAAACCCAGCCAGAGACTGTTAGCATCAAACACCGCCGCTTGAATATGGCATAGACCGCCAACCATCAGTGGACCCCAGGCGAGAAAGACTGCGATCTCACCCAGTGCAAACTGCTTCAAGGGATAGGTATAAAACAGTAGGAAAAATGCGCCTGGTAACAGGTAGAACAGGGCTGCTTGACCTGAAAGCGCCAGCACGAGCATTGCCAGTCCAAGGGCCGCTAATCCAGTTAGCCATAAATACCTTTTAAATACCGTATCACTGACAATCCCATGGCCGAGTACGTGGGTGCCGTAGGTGACCCGGAAGTAGCCTGGTTCATCAACCTTACGGGTGAAATCCACATAGTCATTAAGCAGATTGTTCGTCGCGTGAGCCAGCACCAGTGCGATCATTGCGACGGCGCCATAGAAGGCGGCAAACAAACAGCTATAAATCGTTAGTATGAGTACAGGTGCCCGGGTGATGATAAGCCAGCGGCTGAGTGGATCTGTATGAAGCCAGCCATGCCGGTCGAGGCAAGGGAAGCTGGTCAATGACGCGAGAACCTTTGCCCCTGGGATTCCCGTTGCGTTATTCACCCGGCAATTCTCTGATAGCCGGCGCCTTGATCATTTCTGGTTTATTGATCATCTATTTCTCTGATCGAATCTATAAAGCAATACATTCTAAGGGGTCATGTGACTGGATGCACCCGGCAAAGGGTACTGGTAGCAGGCCGACTTGTTTTGCAGCGGCATAAAAATGTTAGGCTAGGCGGCAAAGGATTCAAGTAAGGGATGACATGATCAGACTCGTTTTCGTTCTACGCCGGCAGGCGCATCTTTCGTTAGCAGAATTTCAAGATTATTGGCTGAACCAACATGGTCCTCTGGTGACGAGTTTTGCCACAGACCTGAACATACACAGATATGTTCAGACGCATACCATGGATGATCCTGGTAATGAGGCCTCGCAAGCGGCGCGTGGCGGGATGGAACCTCACTATGATGGCGTTGCTGAGCTCTGGTGGGAGACAGAAGCGGATCTTGAAGCAGCACTCTCAAGTGAGGCTGGTCAGGCGGCAGGCGCTGCCTTGTTGGCAGATGAGGCAAAGTTTATCGACTTGCCTGAATCACCACTCTGGTTTGCTTATGAATATCCTCAGGTGAATCCAAGCCCAGAAGATATAGTGGCAAGGGTTAAAAATAATATTGTTCGGGTGTTCTTTCCGCTTCGTCAACAGTCCCAGTTGACAGAAGATGAAGCGCGCCACTACTGGCTCACGCAGCATGGTCCAATTGTTAGAAGTCATGCCCAGGCGACGGGTATCTTATGTTATCGGCAGGTTCATCGAGCCAACTCAGCATTAGATGAAGCATTGCAGGCAGCCAGAGGTACCCGTGTTGAATCCTATTTAGGTCATGCGGAAGCATGGGTTGATCGAGGTGCGGCGAATACACCGGAAGCGCGGGCGGCCAATGAAGCGTTTGTTACCGATGAGCATAATTTTATTGATATGTCCCGTTCAACCATCTGGTTTGGTAAGGAACATACAATCGTAGATCGACGCTAGGTGCGGCTGTTCAGGGGCTAATCACCAATCAACAGGGGGTAACCGGGCCAGGACTTAGAAGGGAAAAAG